>DAIUFO010000525.1:444-1290 GCA_036844545.1 Chloroflexota bacterium | reverse complement strand
GCTGTAGGCATGTCGCCAGGAGAGGTCCAGGTAGTTTGCTTGCCGCTCGCTGAAGGTGAAGCCAACGCTCACGTTCTGGTGGGCGGGTGCGCGCCCCGCGCGCTTTAGCGGCATCATGCCGAGAATCGCGGCCAGCACGAACGATACCAGCAGCATGCCGGCAACTGTGATGGACGCGCCTTTGGCCATGTCTCGAAGATGGACTCCCGCGCCTGCTCCGGCCTGCATGAGTCCCCCGTAAGTACGTACGGGCGCTGGTTAGTCGAGGATGGGCATGGCCGTCTCGCCGGCGGGGCCGCCAGCCTGGGTGCGCCCACGGCCGAGAAACAGGGAAGGGATTATGGCCACGACGCACAGGATGGTCAGGAACAGGAAGGCGTCGTCGTAGGCCGCCACCGCGGCGCGCTGGAATACCTGGCCGCTCACGGAGGCGAGCAGGAAGCCCCTGGCTTGCGTCAGCGTCCAGCCATGCTGGGCAGCCATGGCGCCGATGGCGCCCGTCATGCGCTGGACCATTGGCGAGGCGTTGGTGACGCGCTCGGCGATCACGGCTTGATGGAAGGTTTGGCGGCTGGTGAGAACGGTCGTCACCACAGCCACGCCAAGGCTTGCGAACAGCTGGCGCACTGCGCTGGTCAGCGATGAGCCGCGATTGATTTTGGCCATAGGCACGCGGTTCATCATGGCCGTCTGCAGCGGCATGAAGACGAAGCCCATGCTGGCGCCACGCAGGACGAGCGCGATCACAATGACACTGTCCGGCGTGGTCACGTCCAGCGAGATGTAGAACCAGGTAGCGACGGCCAGCAGCAGCAGGCCGAAGACGAGCAGCGGCCGGGCGCCGAT
>DAIUFO010000525.1:0-434 GCA_036844545.1 Chloroflexota bacterium | reverse complement strand
CAGTTGTCGAACAGCTTGCCGCCGATCGGCATCGTGACCGCCGCGGCAAGGCCTTGAGGCAGAAGCAGCAGCCCGGTCTCGAGGGCGCCCAGGCCACGGACCACCTGGAGGAACAACGGCAGCAGCAGCGAGGCCCCGAACAGCGCCGTCGTGACCACGAACAGCACCACCATGCCGGTGGTGAAGATGCCGTCCTTGAACAGCCGGAGATCGAGCAGCGGATCGTCAACCCGCAGCTCGACCACAATCCAGGCCGCGAAGAAGATAACCGAGACGATCAGCAGCACCACGATGTACAGCGCGGTCCAGCCGTCGGTGGGCGCGTTGCTCAGCGCCACAAGGAAGCAGCTGAAGGCCACGGCGGCAGTGATGAAACCCGCGATGTCGAACTTGAGCCCCGGCCGGATTTCCGTCTCCCGCAGCCAGGCTATGGC
>DAIUFO010000524.1:905-1300 GCA_036844545.1 Chloroflexota bacterium | reverse complement strand
CGATCGAGAGGTCGAAGCCCAGCGCCACCTGGCCCAGGACCTGGAGCGAGGTGATGACCAGGGCCAGCCGCAGGCGTGGATCCCGCATCCGCCAGCAGCCTAACCACCCCAAGGGGTTGCGTTTGTAGTGCCTGTCCGGCTAACCTGCCCCGGTTCCTTGCTCGCCCGCGCACGGCGAGTCCACCAGACCTGGCGTCTCTACGCGTTCTGTTACCTAGGGGTGAAGTTTCATTGAGCCGATCCGGCATGCTGCTGCTCGCGCTCGCAACGCTCACGTCGGCCAGTGCTACGGCCGTCGCGCAGCCTGCGTACGCCGATCAGAGCACTCCCAGCGTGGGAGCGGCCACCCGTCAGCTGAACCAGGCCGTGAACTATCTGAACGACCTGAACAACGT
>DAIUFO010000524.1:0-895 GCA_036844545.1 Chloroflexota bacterium | reverse complement strand
GCCAGGCCCAGCTTGACATCGCCGGCAAGAAGCTCGAGTCGGACAAGATCGCGCAGGCCCGGCTCGATAAGGAGCTCGCCAGCCTGGCCCGCTACCAGTACGAGCAGCCCAAGCTGATGATGCGGGTGTTCGCGGCCGGCAGCCTGAGCCAGGCGTTTTCCGAGGTCAGCGAGGCCCAGATCGTCGCCCACCGCCAGCAGGCGCTGCAGCAGAAAGTGGTCCAGCTGCGCATCGAGGACCAGCAGGCCCGTGATAGCGCGGCCGCCAATGCGAAGGCGATCGCGGACGCTCGCCGGCAGGCCGCCGATGTTGCCGCTGAGGCCCAGGCCACCCTCGGTGCTGCCAAGGCCCAGGCTGTCCGAGAGCAGGCTGCCCAGGTGGCGGCGATGGCGACGTCCATCCACGCTTATTCGCCGGGCGCCTCCGTGGGAAACCACTTCAGCCCGGGCTACTGCACCTGGTACGTGGCCAATCGCCGGCCCATCCCCTGGTTCGGCAATGCCATCGAGTGGTTCACCAACGCCCGCGCCTACGGCTTTCCCGAGGGCGGCGCGCCGGCCGTGGGGGCTGTCATGGTCACCGGGGAGAGCAGCGCCGGCCACGTCGCCTACGTGGAGTCCGTCAACGCCGACGGCTCCTGGACCGTCTCCGAGATGAACTTCGCGGGCTGGGGCGTCGTCAGCCGGCGCACGATCCAGCGCGGCCAGGTCCCTGTGATCGGCTTCATCTACGGCTAGAAATCGACAGTTAAGAACGCTGGATTTCGCGCCGGAAGCCTCATTGTGTGGCCCGCTGGGCTTTCACGCATGACAGTCCCGGCGATTTGGCCTACACGGCCGCAAAAAAGGAGGTGAAAGCAATGTTGAGCCTGTATTTTCGACTTCGCGCGGGTCTT
>DAIUFO010000523.1:0-1307 GCA_036844545.1 Chloroflexota bacterium | reverse complement strand
CGAGAAGCTGGGGCTATTCTATCCGCCCGATCCGGCCAGCTCGCGACAGTCGACGCTGGGCGGCAACGTGGCCTGCAACTCGGGTGGGCCACGCTGCCTCAAGTACGGCGTGACACGCGACTACGTCACCGGGCTGACAGTGGTGCTGGCCAGCGGCGAGATCATCAAGCTCGGTGGCAAGCTCACCAAGAACGCGACCGGCCCGCAGCTGCTACAGCTGTTCATCGGTTCGGAGGGCACGCTAGGCATCGTGACCGAGATCATCGTCAAGTTGGTGCCGCTGCCGAAGGCGCGGGTGACGGCTACGGCGGCGTTTCCGGAGCTGGCGCAGGCCAGCCAGGCGGTGGCGCGCATCATCGCCAGCGGCATCCTGCCCTGCACGCTGGAGCTGATGGACGGCACCACCATCAACGTCGTGGAAGACTTCCTGCAGGCCGGCCTGCCACGCCAGGCGCAGGCCATGCTCCTGCTGGAGCAGGATGGCGCCAACGAAGCCACGGCTCGGGCCGACGTCGAGGCCATGGCCTCCATCTGTCGCGAGCTGGGAGCCACCTCGGTGCACGTGGCGGGCGACGCCGCCCAACGCGACGCCCTATGGGCCGCCCGGCGGGCCGTTTCGCCAGCGCTGGGCCGGCTTCGCCCGAACAAGCTGGGGGAGGACATCGTCGTGCCCAAGAGCCAGGTGCCGGCGATGATTGCCGAAGTGGGCGAGATCGCCCGCCGCTACGACCTGCCTATCCCCGTGTTCGGACACGCGGGCGACGGCAACCTCCACCCCAACATCCTGTTCGACCTGCGCTCGCCGGAGGAGGTGCGGCGAGTGGAGCTGGCAGCGCGGGACATCTTCCGTGCTGCCATCCGCCTCGGCGGCACGCTCAGCGGCGAGCATGGTATCGGCACTCTCAAGCGGGAATTCATGGACGAGGCGCAGGGCGCCCCCGTGGTGCGGCTCGCGAGGGCGATTAAAGAGGTGTTCGATCCTCGTGGCTTGCTCAATCCGGGCAAGCTGTATCCTACGGGCCAGGGGATCGAAGGCTTTCTTGCGAACCTGCCCGTTTTGGCTGGGTTTACGCCGGGCTAGGTGATTGTGGCTACGCCATCCAAATAGGCCTCACCCATTTGGCCTAGGTCTTGCCGCCTGATTGGACTAGAGAAGAGAGCGGGTATAGCCTTGAGTGGCTGCTGTGAAGGTTACGTTTTGGGGGGTGCGCGGCTCCATTGCCGCGCCGGGTCGAGCTACTGCCGAGTTCGGCGGGAACACGTCCTGCGTGGAGATTCAGTCGGGCTCGGATCGACTGATCCTGGAC
>DAIUFO010000522.1:0-1520 GCA_036844545.1 Chloroflexota bacterium | reverse complement strand
GCCACCCGGAGGCGGTGGTGCCGAACAGATCGAAGAAACCCATCGCCGCCAGCATGCTGGCGGCGGTTACCTCGGTCAGACCATGCTCGACCGAGGCGGGGATCAAGTGCACGCTGATCAGCCCGAACGTGGTGGCGCCGCAGATGGCGAAGCTGCCAGACAACAGCCAGAACTCTGGGACGCGGACACTCTCCGCCAGCGTCTGCAGGGCCAGTTTGAAGGGGTTGGTCGACAGAGCGCTGTGGGGCGGGCTGAGAACGGGCTCCGCATTGTCGGTGCCTGCCCCGTAGGCCTGCAGACCGACCTGGCGCGGATCGTCGCGCATGAAGATGGCGACAACAACCAGTACGGCGACGGCGACGCCACTGACGAGCAGCACCGCGGTGCGCCAACCGGCGAACTCAATGATCGCGGCCTGCAGGGGTAGGAACACCAGCTGGCCGGTCGCGGAGCTGGCCGCGAATACGCCGGTCACCAGCCCGCGCCGCTGCACGAACCAGCGTGCGGCCACCGTGGCGCCGAGGACCAGGGCCATAGCACCGGACCCGAGGCCGACCACTACGCCCCACAGGATGACGAGCTGCCAGGAGGACTGCATGAGCGTGCTCAAGCCGACGGCGACCGCCAGCGTCAGCAGCGACGCGAGCATCACCCGGCGAAGGCCGAAACTGGCCATGATTGCGCCCGCGAACGGCCCACACAGGCCGTACAGCAGCAGATTGACGGACAGCGCCAGCGAGATCGTGGCCAGATCCCAGCCGAACTCACGGCCCAGCGGCAGTACCAGCACGACACTGGTCGACCGGATGCCAGCCGCGGCCAGCAACGCCAGAAAGGTCACCCCCGCCACCACCCACGCGTAGTGCAGCCGGCCGTGTCCGGCGGCAGCGCGCACGGTGTTGTTATCCACTTCGGTCGGCCGAGGCACTGGGCGGGTTATCCACTTCGGTCGGTCGAGGCACTGGGCGGGATGAGCTCGCTTGCAACAACGGCGGCCAGGAGCGCGCGCAGTTCGGCTGGTTGGCGCTGGGACTGGCACTCATGCTGCTGCTGATCTTTGGCCTACGCGACGTCGGCATCCTGCAGCGCTACAAGTACACCGCCGCCGCCTTGGGCCTCACGTTGCTCATCGTGACGGCGATCTTCGGACGAGAGATCAACGGCGCACGTCTGTGGCTGGGATTCGGGCCATTCCAGTTCCAGCCGTCGGAGTTGATGAAGCTGCTGTTGGTCATCTTCATGGCGGCCTACTTGGAGGAACGGCGCGACATCCTGACCCGAGCCGACTACCGCTGGGGCACGCTGAAGCTCAGCCCCTGGCCCTACCTGGTGCCTTTGCTGCTGCTGTGGGGTCTATCCCTGCTGCTGCTGCTGTGGCAGAAGGACCTGGGCGCCACGGTGCTGATGCTAGGCATTGCACTGTCGATGATGTACGTGGCCACCGGACGCAAGACATTTGTCGGCGCAGGGCTGCTGCTGCTGGCCGCCAACGTCCTGGTGACGTACAAGCTGTTCGGCTA
>DAIUFO010000521.1:0-1684 GCA_036844545.1 Chloroflexota bacterium | reverse complement strand
ATCGAACGGGCCTTCGAGGAAGGCTGGAGCGACGGCCTGCCCGTCGTGCCACCCACATTGGACAAGGTCCAGGCCATGCTCGACGCCGTCGACCGCGACCCGCGCGAGCTGCTGGGCGAGATCCCGCCCCGAGGTGGTCGGGCCACGGTCGAGGCCGTGGCCCGACCAGGCGGTGATGGGCGGCTGCAAGCCCGAGTATTTTCCCATTGTTATCGCAGCGGTGGAGGCGATGCTCGAGCCGCCATTCAACCTCAACGGCGTGCAGGCCACCACCAACAGCGTCGCGCCGCTGGGCATTAACTCCGGCTCGAGCCTGTTCGGCGGGGGCTACCGGGCCAATGGCACCATCGGCCGGGCCATTCGCCTGGTGCTGTGGAACCTGGGCGGCGGCCATCCCGAAAGCGGTGACAAGGACCCCGAGGGTACGCCGGCAAAGTGGAGCTACTGCGTGGCCGAACGTCAGGATGTGAATCCCTGGGAGGCGCTCCACGTCGAACGCGGCTTCGCCTGGGAACAGAGCTGCGTGACCGTCTTCGGTTGTCGCTCACCGCACAGCCTGTCGGCCGCCGCTGGCTCGGGCAAGCGAGTGCTGGACATCGTCGCACGCGCGCTGAAGGTCGACGAAGGCGAGCGCCCGCTGGGCGGCTGCCAAACGCTGATCTTGCTCACGCCACCCATCTTGCAGACGCTGCAGGCAGAGAAATGGACCAAAGCCGACGTGAAGCTCTATTTGTACGAGAAGGCGCGACTGTCTCTGGCCGAGCTGCGTGAGTGGTGGGGCGAGCAGCTGGCGTTCGAGCGCTACGGCGGCGCACCCGAGCAGGGCGGCCAGCGTTGGCCAATGTGGCTCCAAGCGCAAGGCGATGATCCGAACATCATGGTGCCTGTGATGCGCAACGGTCCGGACAGCATTCACCTCCTGTGCGGCGGCGGGCATGGCGTCGCCCATGCCTCGATCTGCGCGGGCTGGGGCTACATGGGTGGCCTCGCCGTGACCAAGCCGATCCAGCGCAAACACTGAGTAAGAGGAGCAAGCATGGCAGCTGACCAGCGCAAGAAAGACTTCGCGGTGTTTGACTGCGACAGCCACATCGTTGAGCCCGCCGAGATCTGGAACGAATACGTGCCCAAAGCTCAGCGCGAGTTCGTCAAGAGCCATTTCTACAACCCGCTGGTCGAGCACGTGAAGATCCTGAACGGGCGCGCCTATCCCTACAACACCGCTTTCTCGATGAGCGCTACGGCGTCCTGGGTGCCGGGCCGCGGCAGCGCGCAGAACCGGCAGCTCATTGGCACCTACGCCCCTGGGACGCCGGAGTACGACGAGAAAGTCGGCAACGTGGCAGCCACATGGTCTACCTGCCGCTGGTCCGTGATCCGCAAGCGGCGGACCTCATCAGCACTGCCTACAACAACTGCGCGTACGACTATTGCCAGGCTGATCCGACGCGCCTGTTTCCCTGCGGCCTGCTCGCACTGCAGGATGTGGACCTCGCCATCCAGGAGGTGCGCCGCTTGGCCAAGAAGGGGTTCAAGACGACAGCCGTGCGGCCAGTGCTGTGGAGTGGCCGCTACCCAACGTTCCCGGAGTTCGATCCATTGTGGCGCGAACTGGAGGACCTAGGTTTGGTGCTGGGCATGCATACGTTCCCATCGAGTGAGCCGCTGAGCGATGACCTGGCTC
>DAIUFO010000520.1:0-1781 GCA_036844545.1 Chloroflexota bacterium | reverse complement strand
CGTGGTTCTCATCCAGCCTCATCGGCCCCATGGCCGAATCGAAGTTGGTCGCATACGGCCGTGTTGGGCTTGTGGCTGCCGGCCGGGCTGACGCCCTCATATTTGTAATAGATGTGCGCCGGAGTGTCGAGTGCCTTCTCCAGCCGCCGGGCCCGGAAGAACGGAGTAGGCCGCCACAGCGAATAGACCTCGCGCACCTCTTCGGGAATGTCGATCCAGCGCTCGGTTGAGACCTCTTGCTTGATGCACTCCATGGGGAACAGCGGAGCCAGGTCGGCTGGGCCAACCGGCTGGCCGGTGCCTGGGTGCAAGTAGGGCGCCGGCTCGAATACCTTGCCTTCGGCAATGTCGGCGTTGATGTTGTACCACTGCTTTGGGATGTCGCTTTCCTGCAGCAGGAACTTGGTCTGTTCCATGAGAAGCCTCCTCGCGAAACTTGTCCCTCTCCCATCGCTTTCGCCGTCCGCGTAGGACTGGGAGAGGCTGGGTGAGGGCGCCCGCGGTCATCGTACACCGCGCTGCTTCGGGCGCTACTCCGGCTCCACCTCTACGGGCAGGAAGGAGATGCGCTCATAGCGCTCCTGCTTGGGGTACGGAGCCGTCGCGTCGAAGCCGGCTTTGGTGCCCTTGCCGTCAGGGAACGTGGCGTTCAGCTCGTGGCCCAGCTGATCGGGGTACATGAATGTGCCGCTGTCGGGGCGCCAGCGCTGGGCCATGGCCCACTCCACGTCCGATGCGTCGTAAATGTTCACGTCGTCGTCCACGACGGTCACCATCTTCAGCGGCGGGAAGGCTTTCATGGTCGCTTCGATGGCCAGCTTGGGCTGATCCTGGCCAGTCTTATTCAGAGCGACCACGGCGTTGTAAAAGCCGCCGCCGCCATGCGTGAAGTACACCGCCGTGACTGAAGGCACGTTCTTGGAAACGGCTCGGAACACCGCCGCCTCACCCAGCAGGCCCACCGAGTTGTAGACCTCCTTGCCAGACAGCAGCGTATGGAACACCGGCTTGCGGCGGCGGGTAATGGCGTTGACTTTGACCACCCAGCGGTTGTCGCGCGTGGCGTACATGCCTGTCACCTCGGCGAACGGCCCTTCCGGCTCGAACGTGTCCGGGAGGATCTCGCCCTCGATGATGTATTGCGCGTCGGCGATGCCTTCGACAGGACTGGTCTGGCCGCTGACCAGCCGCAATGGCTCGCCCAGCAGCTCGCTGGCCACGCCCAGCTCGTCGGTGAAGGTGGGCGCATCCTTGGCCGGCACACAGCAGGCGATGTAGACGGCCAGGCCCACGCCGTTGGAGATAGTGATGGGCAGGGATTTGCCCTGCCAGCGCGCCCGTTCCCAGTACGCGCGTAAATCTCGGCCACGGTCGATCAGCATGGTCATGCGGTCTTTTCCGGTGACCAGGCAGCGCTGGATGGATACATTGCGCACGCCGGTAAGCGGATCCCGGGCGATGACCGCCGAACAGTCGAGGTACTGCCCCGCGTCCTTGAGCGCGTGCTTCGGCACAGGCAGCCTGTACAGATCGACCTCCTTCTCGACGACGTTGTTCGCCGGCCCTCGCTCCAGCACGACGGGCTCGATGGGCGACTGGCGCCAGGCGGCGATGCAGTCCGCGATGTGGAACGGCAGCTCCCTGGCCGGCAGGCCGAAGACCCGACCGAGCACCTCGCGGTTCCACAGCAGGCCGACGATTGCCGGGTAGGGAAATCCCGCCAGCTTCTCGAACAACACCGCCGGCCCGCCCTCCAGTCGAGCCGCGTACCCGGCCAGCTC
>DAIUFO010000519.1:0-1784 GCA_036844545.1 Chloroflexota bacterium | reverse complement strand
AGGCGCTGGGCACCGGCATCCGGCGCATCCATTGGCGCAACATCGAGATCCTGCCGAACCGCGCTGGCGCGCCGCGGGTAACGCTGTACGGGCCGGCCAAACAGCGCTTCGAGTCGCTCGGCCTCGCTAGTTTGGAGGTCAGTATCTCGCATTCTCGCGATAACGCCGTGGCGGTTGCGATAGCGTCCTAGAAATGCCCCAGCGGTTAGTGACCAGTGAGGAGATGCGGGCCCTAGAACAGGGCTCCGTGCAGGCCGGCGTCTCGCTGGACGAGCTCATGGACAACGCGGGCTTGGCGGTGGCCCAGCGTGTACACGCGCTGAACCATTGTCATCCGGGCAGCGTCGCGGTCCTGGTAGGTCCGGGCAACAACGGCGGGGATGGCCTGGTGTGCGCCCAGCACCTGCTGAGCTGGGGCTGGCGGATGCACCTGCACCTGGCGCCGCAACAGCCGCGCGAAGCCCAACGCTTCCCGGTCCTGAGCACGCTCGAGTCGGGCCCAGTGCTCGAGGAGCCGGTGGACGTAGTCGTGGACGCACTGCTGGGCACCGGCAGCTCGCGGCCTATCGCGGGCGCCGTTGCCGAGGCGCTGGACACAGTTCGGGCAAGGCAGCCGGCGGCGCGAATTGTGGCGGTGGATGTGCCCAGCGGGGTGAATTCGGACACCGGCGCGGCCGATCCCAGGACGTTGCCGTCGTCGCTGACAGTGACGTTGGGCTTGGCCAAGGTCGGGCTGTTCCAATATCCCGCGCGCGAGCTGGCGGGTGAAATCCAGGTGGCGGACATCGGTATTCCGGCCCGGCTGGACCATGACGTCCGCACCTGGCTGAGTGATTCGGAGCTGGCCCGCGGCTTTTTGCCGGCCCGGCCCGTGGATGGCCACAAGGGCACCTTTGGCAAGCTGCTGGTGCTGGCGGGCTGCGCCAGCTACACCGGAGCGCCCTACCTCACCAGTGTCGCCGCTGCGCGCGCCGGCGCCGGACTGGTGCGGATCGCCACGCCCAGGACGGTGCATCCCATCGTGGCTGCGAAGTTCGCCGAGGCCACGTTTGCGCCACTGCCGGAGACGAGCGACGGCGCGCTTTCCCGAGAGGCTCTACCGCGCATCAAAGACCTGCTCAAGGACGGGTTCGATTGCCTGCTCATTGGTCCCGGGCTGAGCCAGGATTGGGAGACCCGCCACGTGGTGGAAGAGCTGCTTCTGAGTGGAATCGAGCTGCCACCTCGAGTCGTGGTCGACGCCGATGGCCTGAACAACATCGCCGCTCATCCCGATTGGTACGAGCGGCTGCGGCCCGGCTGCGTGCTGACGCCGCATCCGGCGGAATTCGGCCGGCTGGCCAATCTGTCGATCCACGAGGTGCTGGCCAACCGCTTTCAGCTGGCGCGCGAGAAGGCGCGGGAGTGGGGACAGATCATCGTCGCCAAGGGCGCGAACACGATTGTCGCCGCGCCGGACGGCCGCACGGCCATCGATCCTGGAGCCAATCCGCTTATCGGCAGCGCCGGCACCGGGGACGTCCTGGCGGGCACGATCGCCGGCTTGCTCACCCAAGGCGCGCCGGCGTGGGAAGGCGCAGTCGCGGCGACGCGGGTGTGCTCGCTGGCGGCGCAGCGGCTGACTCCAGAGCTGGGCCGGGCTGGTTTGCTGGCGAGTGACCTGCACCAGCAGATCCCGCGAGCAATGCACGAGCTGCGGGGGGCCAGCACGAAGTCAGGCTGAGCGGCGAGTTCCCTCCCCCTGCCCTGCCATGAAAATAGCCAGTCGAAGCGCAAAAGAACCC
>DAIUFO010000518.1:0-1822 GCA_036844545.1 Chloroflexota bacterium | reverse complement strand
GTTTGAGCGCATCTCCTGGGACGAGGCGCTGGACCTGATGGCCGGCAAGATGCAGGAGGTAGTGGACAAGTACGGCCCCTACTCCATCGCCACGCCCTACGCTCCCAACGCTCGTTTCGAGCGGCTGTTCGGGTTGTGGGGCGCGGGCATCGAGGGCTGGGGGTGGTGCTCGATGGACCCGGCGCGGCTGGCCATGCACCTGATGGCCGGCGTGCCGGGCTGGTCCTACGGCGAGGGCTCGAACGATATGGCCGACGTCCTGCTCAACGCCAAGCTCATCGTGCTGTGGGGCACTGAGCCGACCACGACGCACTTTGGGCCTGGCCACCAGTTCGCCTACTTCATCCGTATGGCCCGCGAGCGCGGCACGCCCGTGATCTGCATCGACCCGCGCTACACGGTGGCGGCCGAGGTGCTGGCCGATCAGTGGATCCCTATTAAGCCGGGCACGGACATGGCCATGATGCTGGCCATCGCCCACGTGCTGATCAGCGAGGACCTGTACGACCGCGCTTTCGTGGACAAGTACGTCGATATGCGCGGTTTCGGGGAGTGGTCCGCCTACGTCCTGGGCCGGCAGGACGGCCAGGCGAAGACGCCGGAGTGGGCGGAGGCCATCTGCGCCGTGCCGGCCGAGACTATTCGGGGCTTCGCGCGCCTGTACGGCGGCACCAAGCCAACCTTTATGTGGAAGGGCTACGGGCTGGATCGCAAGAGCCGCGGCGAGAATACTGCGCGCGGCGCGGCCTCCCTGCAGGCTATCACCGGCAACTGGGGTGTGGCCGGCGGTTCGGTGCCGCTGCACCTGCGCTTCCGTGACAAGCCGTCGGTCATGCTGCCCTATGGCGAGATCCCCAAGCGTATGGTGCCCAAGATGTACCGCAGCCACAAATGGGCGCAGGCGGTCCTGCTGCGGGACAAGGTGGACTCCGGCGAGATGAGCGTCGAGGACTACAAGGCCACCATTGGCTGGCGGGCGGGCGCCCCGCCGCGACGTCCGGTCTCGCGGGTGTGGGCCATGGGCTCGGGCGAGGCTGGGGTCACCAGCGGTGTGGAGGTAGAGGACGCCAAGCAGGATGAAGCGCTGCCGAACGTCAAGATGCTGCTGTGGGGCACGTATTACGGGCCTGGCACCAATTCGTTGAACAATAACGCCGATTCGACCATCTCCCAGGTCAAAGCGCTGGAGCGGATGGAGTTCGTTGTCTGGGCCGGCACCACGATGGGGTCCATGGCCCGCCACGCCGACCTGGTGCTGCCGCTGGAGGAGATGACCCTGGAGGGCCGTTGCATCCAGAGCGCCGGCTACGCCGGCTTCGCCAACTTCACCTTCATGCCGGGCGTGGTCTCTCCGCGGGGCGAGGCCAAGAACGACGAGTGGGTGTACTCGGAGCTGGCGCGCCGGCTGGGCATCGGCGAGCAGTACAACCGCTATTACGACGGCCAGGACTGGGACGCTTCCTGGGAGCGCTACCTGGAGGACGAGTACAGCCGGCTGCGGGAGCAGCTCGGCAAACAGGGCGTGCCAGCGCCCGAGTGGGAGCAGTTCCAGCAGCGGGCCGTCATCAACGTCGAGGAGGCCTACGACGAGCCCTGGCACGGCTACCGGGACTTCATCGAGAACGGCAAGCCGCTGAAGACCAAGACGGGGAAAATCGAGATCCACAGCGAGATCGTGGCCGACGCCAGCCAGCGCGGACAGCTGCACTTCGACGCTCTTGGTCAGATGCTGGACAACCTGCCCAATGATTGGCGCGACCTGGCGCCCATGCCGATGTATCAGACGATGTACCGGGGTATGGACCATCCGGATGTGCAGCGC
>DAIUFO010000517.1:0-1829 GCA_036844545.1 Chloroflexota bacterium | reverse complement strand
GATCAGGGGCTGATCAAGATTCAGGCGACCACACTCAACCAGAAGGGCGAGGCAGTCCAGGTGTTTGTCGCAAGCCTGCTGGTTCCCGGTCGGGCGAACTCAGAAGTGTCCTCAGCCCGGTCGTCCGGCTGAAGCGCCAGGCCGCCGACAGAACTGTTAGCTGCGCCGCCGGGCCCGTACCCCTTCGATAGAAGGTGGAGCAGCCTACGTCGCAGATCGCGGCGAGGTCATGGATTTGGCCCGCAGTTAGCGTTCAAGGGCGGTAGCCGGCGTCTTTTCTTCGGCCCAGGTCGAAGCCCATTGGCCCAGCGCTTCCAAAGCCTGCAGCAGCGCTCGGCCCTTGGGAGTGAGACTGTACTCGATGCGCACGGGCGTCTCGGGGATGACTGTGCGGCCCACGATGCCCTCGACCTCCAATTCCTTGAGCCGCTCTGACAGCATGCGGTCGGTCATGCCCGAAATCGCGTCCCGAACGTCGCTGAAGCGCGTGGCTCCGTGGAAGAACTCGCGCACGATAGCACCGGTCCAGCGCTTGCCGATGAGCTCAACGGCATGCTGGAACTGGGCGCAAGCCATTGCATCGTGCTCCTCCATGCGCTGAAGTGTAGCAGCTACCTACTGTATAGCTGATATTCACATTTGACAAATCAAACTGCGCACTGTATAGTCGCTATAGAAACAGTATTTACTGTATGGAGGAAAGCAAAAAAATGGACGCGGCACTGGTCATCGTTCGGGTCGTCGTGGGGCTCTATCTGTTCGGGCACGGCGCCCAAAAGCTGTTCGGCTGGTTTGGCGGTTACGGTCTGCGGGGGACCGCTGGCTTCATGGGGGGCATGCTGGGTTTCCGGCCGGCATTGTTCTGGACGGCTGTGGCGGCATTGGGTGAAGCCGGTGGCGGTGCCCTCATGGTCCTCGGATTGCTCGGCCCGATTGGCCCGCTCGCCGTGGCCGCCACGATGGTCGTAGCCATGAGCACGCACATCCCCAAGGGCGTGTGGAGGCAGAACGGGGGCGTCGAGATGCCGCTCACCTACCTCGTTGTGTCCGTGGCCCTGGCGCTCGCCGGACCGGGCGCCTACTCGGTCGACGCGCTGTTTGGCATTTCCTTGCCAGAGCCGGCCACCCTTTTCATCGCTGCAATACTGGCCGCCCTCGGTACCATGGCAGCCTTCGCCAGCCGCGGCCCAGTGGCGCAAATCACGCAGCCAGCGGCTGCTTGATCATCCGACTCGGCGCATTCTTAGTACCCTGAGCGGGCTACCTGCTGGGCTGCGCGATCGCCGCATCGGCCACTGAGATCGGGCGGCAGCGTAAGGCGATAAGTGGCTGCCTAACGTTCCGGATTCAACGAACCGATCGGATAGCAAGCCGATCAGGCGGTCGGTGGCCCAGACGGGTAGTCACGGCAGCAGCTGCGCGCGCAGAGTGCGAGCAGACCGCTTCCTCGAGCGGGGTGGACGACATGTCGCGCAGGTTGCCACCACGCCTCGCGGCGGCCGGCCCAAACCCTCGTAAAGACTACATCGGAGAATGAGGGGGCGCTTCCAGGTCCTCGCGCCGCCAGTTCGCCAGCCTGGCGCCAGCTTCGTAGGAGCTCTGCAGGAAGTCGAGAACTGCCCGCCGAGGGTCGTCCATGCGGCGCAGGTCTTCGTAGAGCAGCAAAGCCATCGGCGAGCCCTTCACCGTTCTCCACGAGCACACCTCCGGAATCAGCCGTTGCGTACCCAGGCCGTCCGGAGCAGGAAACGAATACGAGTACAACGCTGGTTCGGGGACGGTATCGTCGTCGCCGAACCAAAAGCCGGCGCTGATGAGCTCGTGTGAAT
>DAIUFO010000516.1:0-1849 GCA_036844545.1 Chloroflexota bacterium | reverse complement strand
CACCTAGCCTCTCCCATTGCGATGGGAGAGGAATATTGCGCACTGGTTTGGCGGCTCCAGGCCAAACCGAGCAGCGCGGCCAGCAGGCAGACGCCGCCCCAGGTGAACATGGTCACGCGGATGCCGGCGGCTTTGGCCAGTAGGCCGGTGAGCAGAGCGCCCAGCGGCGTGGCGCCCATGACCAGCGTGGTGTACAAGCCCATGACGCGGCCACGCAGCGCGTCGGGCGAGCGTAGCTGCAGGGTCGTGTTGGACGACATCGAAAACAGCGTGCCGCAACAGCCGAAGGCCGCCACCAGCACCAGCGCCAGGGGAAACCAGCGCGCCAACGACGACGACAGCAGCAGCAGGCCAAAGCAGGCAGCGGCAACGAGCGTGCGGCGCAGGCTCGATCGCTCCGAGCCGGCCAGCCCGAGCGCCGCGGCCAGCGCGCCCACGCCAACGCCGGCGGACAGCAGACCAAAGCCTTCCGGGCCGAGGTGCAAGCCGTCGGTGGCGAACAGCGGGATCATGGTGCTGTAGTTGAAGCCGAAGGTTCCCAGGCTGGCCAGCACGATGACCAGCCCGGCCAGCTCGGCATCGCCGAACACGAAGCGGACGCCTTCGGCCAGCTCTCGAGGGATTTGGCCCGGACTCCGTGTTCGAGATGGCACTGCATGAAAGTCACGGGGACGCATCAGGGCCAGGCCGAGGAGGACGGCCAGGAAGCTGGCGGCGTTGGCGGTGAAGCACACGGTGAGGCCCCAGCCGGCGATGACCAGGCCGCCGATGGCCGGCCCGATCAGCCGCGAGCCGCTCTGGATGGCGGAGTTGAGACCCACCGCGTTGACCACCATGTCGCGGCCAACGAGCTCCATCACGAACGACTGCCGAGTGGGCGCGTCCAGGGCGTTGATGCAGCCCAGCATCAGTGCCAGCAGGTAGACGTGCCACAGCTGGATCAAGCCCGTGGCGGACAGCGCAGCCAGCGCGCCGGCCTGGATCAGGGCTGCCGATTGGGTACACATGAGCAGCCGGCGCTTGGGCAGCCGGTCGACGAACACGCTGGCGAAGAACGAGCCACAGGTAATGGGCAGGAACTGCAGCGCGGTCACCGTGCCGAGAGCCAGTGGCGAGTGGGCGATCTGGAGGACGAGCCAGGCCTGGGCGGTGGACTGCATCCAGGTGCCGCTTTGCGAGATGAGCTGGCCGAACCAGAACAGCCGGAAGTTGTGGTTGTGGAAGGCCCGCAGCGTCCGTTCCAGGCGGGGCCCTACGCGGACGGCGAGTCCTGCGCGGGCGGCAGGTCCTACGCGGACGGCGAGTGGTAAGGCGCGTGTCCACAGATGTAGCATTGGGCCAATCGACAGCTTGGAAAGTGAGGGTACACCATGGCCATCATGAAGCTTGGGCACGTAGGCATCTACGCCCAGGACATCGACGCCTTGAAGCGCTTCTACACCGACGTGGTGGGCCTCCAGATCGCGGACGAGAGCGCTGAACTCGGCGCGGTGTTCATGAGCTCTAACCCGGATCGGGAACACCACGAGTTCGTATTGTTCCGGGCCAAGGACGCGCATGGCAGCAACGTGCAGCAGATCTCGTTCAGCTGCGAGAAGCCGGAGGACGTCGTCAACTACTATCACCGCTTCAAAGAGCACGGCGTGCGGTTCGACCGGGTGGTGTCGCACGGCAACGCCATCGGGCTGTACTTCTACGACCCCGAAGGCAACCGCTGCGAGGTGTATTGGACGACACCTTTCAAGGCTAAGCAACCGTACGGCGTAGCCGTTGATCTGACCAAGCCGCTGGACGAAGTCATCGCCGCGATCGAGGCCGACGTGAGCCAATACGCCGCCACCGGCCATCG
>DAIUFO010000515.1:0-1982 GCA_036844545.1 Chloroflexota bacterium | reverse complement strand
TTGTGCTCGTCGACGCCGGTCCGACCGCTGAGTTCATTTTGCGACAGCCTGCAAGCCGTGGAAATTCAACCGCGTTTCACGGAATTCGGATTCGGCCTGAGCGATAGCGTCGTCGAGGCGGGCTGAGGTTTCGTCGTCGAGCTCGACGTCGCCGAGTTCTTCGTAGTCAATTCTTTCCATCAACGTGTGGACGTGTACCTCCGTGTCCCCGATATTCTTGAACCTCTCCGCCAGGTTCTGAAAATAATCAAGGAGTAGCTTTGCCGCGCATGGCAAATGAAACCTGAGCACTGAGGCTGGTGAGTTTACTACAGACGTTTAAAATAGCAGGCGTGGGCGTCTACAGCCCGAAATCGTAGAGGCTGGCGACGTCAATGTTGGGCACCAGCGAGAGGATGCTCAGCCCATGATCAAGCACAGCCTCAAAGGCTAACGGCAATCCAACGTTGGCTGAGAGGCCACGGGGATCGGACGCTTGCATATCGATGTCAAACGATCCTTTGCCGGCTGCCTTGATGTGTTGCTCATCGACGACGAGGCGATCTATTTCGACGTGACTAACACCAAGAAGCCGATGTGGACCGGCAATGCCGCTCACATTGCTAGGAAGATGATCCGACAGATAGTTCCACAGCTTGGAATCCAGAGGCCTTTGGTGGCGAGCGGCGGCATGTTGCGGAGGCGGGTGCGAAGGGTGGGCAGGCTGAACACTCCGGGCGCTTCGGCGGCGGCAAGGAGCTGATGGCTGTCGTGCTGGGCTGTTACAAACTGGGCTCGGAGGAAGTCGGGGCGGTGGAAGGAGAAGACGCGCCGGCTGCGAGGCAGAGGGTCGAGCAGATTGGTGAAGTGGGTTTCGACGGCGGTGCTTTCGTACAGGAAGGGGAGGGGCAGACGCCAGGCCGGAAGGTTGTCGGGCAGGCCCTGGGAGTACTTGGCCGATTGAGGCTCGACGCCGGTGAGGGTGGTTCCTTCGGCCTTCGCTTCGATGGCGCCGATGGCTTTGCCGTCGACGTAGAGGAGGTAGTCAGCGAAGCCGTGGCCGGCCTTGCCCTTGAACTCGCGGATGGCGACGCCCAGGCCGGCCCTGAGGTTGGTTTGCCGCTTGTCCTGGACGAACCAGCCAGCAGCACTGAGGGCCGCGTCGATATTCTCGCGGGCGGCGGCTTCAGGTTTCAGCGACGGCATCTAAGCACTTACTGTAATGGCCGCTTCCTTTCAGGGCAAGAGGGTAGGAGTGGCTGCCTATACTGGGAAAATGACGCGGTTGCTCGGGATGTTGGCGGCTTTGGCGCTCATGCTGTCAGCTTGTGGGCAAGCCGCCGTCCAGCCGGCGGCCAGCGCGATTGGGAGCAGTGAGGCAGCGGCGTCTCGGCCGGGGATAACCAGCTCCGTGGCGGCGAGTGCGGGGGCGTCGGCTGGGGCGAACTTGGGCACGGATTCTTCGCTCGACGCTCAGAATGACAAAAGGGGGCCCACGTCCTCGGCAAGCGGCACGGCATCCGCGGTGCCCAGCGCTGGCGTCAGCGCGCCGCGGAGCCCCGTGGCGCAGCCTACGCCTAAAGTGCCGCTGGCGAATATCCCGCCCGCCAAGCGGATTGGGCCGCTGCCGTTCATCTCGCAGACGCTCAACAACTGCGGGCCGGCGTCCATCGCCGAGGTATTGAACTATTTCGGCACGCAGCGATCGCAGGCGCAGGTGGCGTCGGTGCTGCGGCCGGACTTGCCGGACTACGGTATGTCCCTGTACGGCGTGCCGTTCTACGCGGAGAGCGTAGGCATGAAGGCGGTGGGCGGCGTGGCCGGCAGCGACGATCTGGTGAAAGCGTTCGTGGCCAACGGTCTGCCCATCATCGTGGCCGACCAGGTGAGCCGCACCGACGCTACCCGGCACTTCCGGCCTATCGACGGCTACGACGACCAGGCCGGCTACTTCATCGGCAGCGACCCCTACCTGGGGCCCAACCATCAGATTTCGTACACGG
>DAIUFO010000514.1:0-1984 GCA_036844545.1 Chloroflexota bacterium | reverse complement strand
AGGATTCCCTGTGGCTCCGGCGGTGAACCGCTGGGACTTCTTCTGCTGGCCGGAGTTGGGCAAGCGCATCCGGACCATGAACGCCAACATCATTCACGTGCAGTACCAGACGGCGGCTTATGGCCTTCATCCGGCCATCAACATGCTGCCGCTCGCACTGCGGATGGCTAAGAACCCGGCTAAGGTCGTCTTCACGTTTCACGATCTCGATGCGCCCTATCAGCCGTGGCTGCGCGGGCCGGTGCGGCACATGGCCATGCGCGCGGGCGAGCGGAAATGTGACGGCTTCGTGGCCACGAACGGCGCTGATTTCCAGCAGTTGGCGGCCTCGCGGCCGGGCCCGAATTGGGCCCGTTACCATCTGATTCCGATCGGCGCCAACGTGCCGAACAACCCGCCGCCCCGCTATACCCGCGAGGCTCAGCGCAAGAAGTTGGGCGCCGGCGCTAGGACGCTGCTGCTGAGCCATTTCGGGCTGCTGAACCAGAGCAAGGGGTTACAGGACTTGCTGGTGGCCATGAAACTGCTCGTCGAGCAAGGGCACGACGTGTGGCTGGTGCTGATCGGCGGCACGACCGGCAGCTCCGATGCGACCAACGTCGCGTTCGCTGCTGAGATCCGCGCGGACATCGAGCGTCTGGGCCTCGGCGGACGGGTCATCGAGACCGGCTTCCTGTCGGCCGAGGACGTGACGGCACATCTGCTGGCCTGCGACGTGTGTGTGCTGCCGTATCGTGACGGCGCATCGTTCCGGCGTGGGACCTTGATGGCCGCGCTGGAGCATGGGTTGTGCATCGTGACTACGCGTCCGGCAGAGGCCGATTTCATAGATGGCCAAAACGCCCGCCTCGCCGACCTGGGCAACCCGGTGAACCTGGCGCGGATCGTCGACGAGCTGGCCGGCGACGAGGTCACCCGCCGGCGGCTCGGCATTGAAGCTCACAAGCTGGCCCAGCGCTTCGGCTGGCCGTCGATCGCCGAGAAGCATCTATCGTTGTACCTCGAGGTCCTCGAGGAGACAGTGAGATGATCGCGGCCGTACCTCGATGGGCATTGCCCACCAGGATCCTGCTGCCCGCGGCCGGGTTGGCAGCTGGCGTCGCGGCCGGCGCCTTCGTGTCCCTCGTCAACCCCCTGTACGCTTTGCTGGCCGTTCTGGCGGCAGGGATCGTGGCAGGCGCCTGCGTGATCGCGATGGGGAGGTTTTGGCTGCTCGCCGGCGTGATCACGTTGCTGCCGTTCGCGGCGGTGCCACGCCTGGGCATTCAGCCCACCTTGCTGGATGGAGTGCTGGCGCTGGTGCTGGGCGTAGCGCTGCTCGGCTTCCTGACGCGCGCGCAGCGAGGCATCGGCACGCCGCTGGACCTGCCGATCGTGATCGGCACGGCCTACGGGCTCACGTCCGACACCGCCAAGTATTTCCTGCGCGTGGGTGCCGCGATCCTGCTGTTCTTCGCCCTCACCAATGGCCTCACCACGCGCCGGCGGCTGTCCAGCTTGGTCGACGCCCTGGTCTTGGGCAGCTTCGGATCGGGACTGCTGGCGGTGCTGCTGTATGTGGCGGGCCAGGACACTGCGATGCGGGTGCTGTCCGCTCTGGGACCACTGGGCTATCCCACGGGCGGCGACACGCTGAGGTTCATCGCCAGCACGAATATCTGGCGGGCCACGTCGACGTCGATCGACCCCAACATCTTTGGCGGTCTGCTGATGATCGGCATGCTGCTGCTGCTCGGCCGGCTGCTGGCTCGGCCTTCGCGCAATACCTGGCTGGCCGGCGGCGCGATGCTGGCTGTCATGGGCTGGGCGCTGTTGCTGAGCTACTCCCGTGGCGCCTGGGTTGGTTTCGTGGCCGGGGTCGTGTTCCTGACCGTTATGCGCTACCGCAAGGCGCTGCCGGTGGTGGTGCTCGCGGCGCTAGTCGCGGTCGTCGCCCTGGGCCACACCGATTTCGGCAAGCATCTTGTTTCGGGCTTCCTCGTGG
>DAIUFO010000513.1:0-2006 GCA_036844545.1 Chloroflexota bacterium | reverse complement strand
AAAAAACTATCCGCCACAAACCGGCCCACAACCGCCCACGCCCCGGCCAGGAGCATGGCCGGAAATCGTCCCAGGCGGCCGCGGGGCAGCGTGCAATGCGCTGGTCTGGCCGGCTACAATCGCCCCACGGCGCATGGCTGTTTTCCTGGCTGAACGCCTCCTATGCTGATCCCGACCACGCTCGGTGCAGTGTCTTTGGTGTTCTTCGCCATTCGACTCGTCCCCGGCGACCCCCTGGGCGGTTACTGGCTGTATCGGATGTGGCTGGCGTGAGCGCCTTCGAAGGCGCCCGCCGCGCCATCTGCGAGGCCATCGACCATGCCGCGCCGGAGCTGTTTGAGCTGGCCGACACCATCCACAAGAACCCCGAGCTGGGTTTCCGCGAGCACGAGGCCGCTAAGCTGCTGACTGCCGCGCTCGAGAAGCACGGGGCAGACGTCGAGCGCGGCGTGGCGCAGATGGACACCGCCTTCCTGGGCTGGCTGCGCGGCGCCCAGGCGCACCCCTGCGTGGGTTTGGTGTGCGAGTACGACGCCTTGCCAAGCATCGGCCATGCCTGTGGCCACAACCTCATCGGCGCCTCGGCGGTGGCCGCCGTCGCTGGCCTGTCCGCGGTCGCCAAGGAATTGCCGGGCACGGTCGTCGTCATGGGCTCGCCCGCGGAGGAAGGTGGCGGAGGCAAGATCTTCCTGCTTGAGCGCGGCGCTCTCGACTCCGTTGACGCCGCCCTGGGCGTGCATCCGCGCAGCGCGGCTAACTTCGTGGCCACGCAGCCGGGCACCGGCGGCAGCCTGGCGCGGGCCGTCCTCGAGCTGGAGTTCTTCGGCAAGGCCGCCCACGCGGCCGTCAACCCGCACGACGGCATCAACGCCCTCGACGCGCTTATCCAGTTCTACAACGGCGTGGCCGCCCTGCGGCAGCAGCTGCGCTCGGACACGCGCATCCACGGCGTCATCACTCACGGCGGCGATGCGCCCAACGTCATCCCCGACCACACCGCGGCACGGTTCTACATCCGGGCCAGAGACCGCGAGTACATGCAGTCGGTGGTCGAGCGTGTCCGCAAGGTGGCCGAGGGCGCGGCCCTGCAGACCGGTGCGCGCGTCGAGCTGTCCCATCCCGACCCGACCTACGAAAACACCCGGCCCAACCTGACGCTGGGTCCCGCCTTTCGCAAGAACATGGAGGCGCTCGGCCTCCAGGTCGAGACCATCGAGTCGCGCGACGCTGCCTCCACCGACTTCGGCAACATCAGCCAGCGCAAGCCGGGCGTCAGCGCCAAGTTCTCGATCGTCCCGGAACGCGTGCCTGGCCATTCCATCGCCTTCCGCGAAGCTGCCGCCTCGGAGTACGGCCGCCAGGCGATGCTGACCATCTCCAAGGCCTACGCCCTCACCGCCTACGACATGCTGACGCGGCCCGAGCTGCTGGAGGAAGCGAAAAAGGAGTTCGCCGGCTCCTGAACATCCAGGCCACCGATGGCGCCGCCCGGGCGGGCGTCATACACACGGCTCACGCCGACGTCGAGACCCCGGTGTTCATGCCGGTGGGCACGTACGGCGCCGTGCGCACGGTATCGCCCGACGAGGTGCGCGAGACCGGCGCCAAGATCATCCTCGGCAACACCTACCACCTGCTGCTGCGGCCCGGACCCGAGCTCATCCAGCGCCATGGCGGCCTGCACCGGTTCATGCGCTGGCGGGGCGCCATCCTGACCGACAGCGGTGGCTTCCAGGTATTCAGCCTGGCCAAGCTCCGGCACGTCGGCGACGATGCCGTGTCGTTCAGGTCGCATCTCGATGGTTCCGAGATCGTGCTGACGCCCGAACGAGCGGTGGATATCCAGGAGGCTCTGGGCTCGGACATCGCCATGTGCTTGGACGAGTGTCCGGCGCACGACGTGGACCGCGCCTATGCGCAGGGCGCCACTGAGCGCACTCACCGCTGGGCCAAGCGCTGCCGCGATCGCCATACGCGCGAGGATCAGGCCCTGTTCGGCATCTGCC
>DAIUFO010000512.1:0-2024 GCA_036844545.1 Chloroflexota bacterium | reverse complement strand
GGCCCGGGCCAAGGTCACCCACCTGCGCCGGATGGGCCATGAAGACTTCGGCCGCGATTTCCAGGTGTGGGGCTCGTGCTCCATCGTCTGCCGGCCGACGGAGAAGGAGGCGCAGGACTACGCCCGCTACTACATCCTTGAGAAGGGCGACTGGGAGGCCCACGCCAGCCTGGCGCGGGGCAGCCGGACCGGCGGCCGGCCCGCTCCCGGAGAGCCGCTGCGCAGCCCCGGCTGGGGCGGCTACCTGATCGTCGGCACCCCGGAGCAGATGGTGGACGCGCTGGCCCGTATCGAGAGCCTGGACATCGACGGCGTGGTCCTCAGCTGGGTGAACTACCCCCAAGAGCTGCGCCAGTGGAACCGCGAAGTCATGCCCCTGCTGGAGCAAGCGGGCCTGCGCAAGCCGTATATTCCCGACATGAAAGGAGCACACTGAATGGCTGTTGCCACCGACATCAAAGCCCGGGCTGAGGCCAGCCTGCGGTCGGTCCTGGAGCGCTACTCGTCCGGCGAGGGCGCCGTCGTAACGGCGTTCTTCAGCAAGCCACGCACGAAGAATGAGTGCCTGGAGGTGCTGCTGCGGCAGATCGGCCGCGAGGTGCAGGTGGCGCACCAGCTCGACCCGCTGCCTCAGATGGGCCGCGACCTGGAACGTGGCGTCGACCGCTGGACGATGTTCCACAAGGCGGCGCAGGTGGCCGACGAGCTGAAGCACCACGCCCTGCTGGCCGATCTGGCCGAGTGGCTGACCGGCCGCAAGCTGGGGGCGGACGAGCTGCGCAAGTACGAGGTCAACGCCTGGTGGGATGAGAGCGTCGACGACTACTACCTGCACAACCCGCACCTACCCGAAGCGGCCCGCATGGTGGACGTCACCCGCGAGCTGGCCGACAAGCTCGAGCCGCGGTTCCTGGCGGGGCTGGTCAAGGTGTCGGAGGGCGGCGGCGGGCAAGCGTTCCTGGTCGCCAGCAAGCTGGATGGCGACGAGTTCCAGCGTCGCTTCGCCACCGTCATGGGCGACATCGCCGAGGACGAGCTGCAGCACGGGCCGGAGCAGATCGCGGGCTTCGTCCAGCGGGAGGTACACCGCCAGGAGGATCTCGACCGAGCGGCCTGGGGACTGACCGCCATCATGGCCCAACATCTCCGGCTGCGGAACGAGATCTATGGGTACCCGCTGAGCGAGGAAGAGTTGGCGAGCTACAGCGGGGTCTGAGGCATCGGGGCAACTGACCGGCGCGGATTGCTCGGGGCTCCGGTTGCCGCGGCACCCCGGCAGGGTGCATTTGCAGGGCTTCTCAATGGCCCGCCAGTTGCTGGTGGTCGAATGGTGCACGCGCGATCAGCCATCGATACTCGGCCGGCATCGACAGCAGCCGGCTGGCCACAGCGGCACTTCAGTAGGGCCGGCGGCGTCAGGTTGGCGGGCGCGCTGGCCGCGATCCTGTCAGCCGCGTTGGGCGGGTGGTATGTCAATGACCGGCTGACGGCGACAGTGCTGGAGCAAGCGACCTTTCGAGCCGCGGACCAGGTCCAGCTGGGCGTTTTGGATCGAGGAGGCGCCGCCGATCTCGCCCAGCCGAACACCGACGCCAAGCTGAATGATCTGGCCGCTCGGATGGAGCCCATGGCCAGCCAGATGCAAAAGGCACAATCCGGCCTCATCCGGATCAACGTCATCGGGCGCGATGGCACCGTGCTTTACTCGGATGCGCCCGGAAACCGCGGCCACGTCGTGCCAGTCACGAAGCAGCCGTTCGCGGAGGCCTTGCACGGTCAGACTGGTCGGGATGAGTCCAGTCTGTCCACGCCTGAGAACGAGGACCTCCAGGACCACTACAACCACGCGCTGGAGGTGTATGTGCCCATATTTGTGGACGGCGCAGTGGTGGGCGTTTACGAGATCTACGAGGACACAGGGCCACTCGGGACGATCCACCTCCTTGTCTGGGGCGTCATCGCCGTGGCCCTGTGCCTGTTTCTGGTCCTCCTGGCGCGGCGGCCGGGCATACGTCCTTGGCTGG
>DAIUFO010000511.1:0-2054 GCA_036844545.1 Chloroflexota bacterium | reverse complement strand
GACCGAGTTCGTCAGCCAGTCGCCCAACGTCACCGCGGCCATGCTCAGCGGCCAGACGCCCGTGGCGAACCAAGGCGAGGACTCGGTGATCAACGCCGATCTGGAGGGCGGCGACATCGCCATCATCGCCTCCGGCATGGACAAGTTCTTGTTCTCACTCTTCAGCTCGCCGAAGATCGCCACAGTGGCGGACCTGAAGGGCAAGAAGATCGGCATATCCAAGATCGGGTCCACCACGGATTTCGTGGCGCGCCTGGTGCTTTCCAAGAACGGTCTGCAGCCCGAGAAGGACGTGGCCCTGCTGCAGCTGGGCGGCGTGCCGGAGATCATGGCTGGCATCGAGTCGGGCGCAGTCGACGCGGGAATGCTGTCACCGCCGACTGACTCCAAGGCGCGGCAAGCGGGGCTGAAGGAGCTGGTGAACTTGGCGACGTACGACGTGACCTATTACCAGGCGCCGCTGGCGGTCAAGAAATCCTGGCTGGCGGAGCATCACGAACAGGCGCTGAACGTCGTACGCGGCTACGCCGCCGGGATCGCGCTGATCCACCGCGATAAGGAGCAGACCAAGGCGATCATCGCCAAGTACACCAAGACTGAGGACCAGGCGGCGCTGGAGGACTCCTATCAAGCCCTGGTGTCGGCTCTGCCGCGGGTCCCAACTCCGAAGACGGATGCGATTCAGACCGGCCTGGCGCAGTCCACGGCGGCCAAAGCCAAAACCGCGGACCCCAAGTCGTTCATCGATTCTTCCCTTGTCGACGAGCTGCAAAGGACCGGCTTCATCGACAGCCTGTACCGCTGAAGGAAGGACGTCTCGATGCCACTCATCCTGAGTAACGACGACATCGCCCAGGTGCTCGACATGCCGGAGTGCATCGAGGCGCTGGAGAACGCGTATCGCGACCACGCCGCTCTGCGCGCCGTCAACCGTCCGCGCAGCGACGTCTACACGCCGCACGAGCGGGAAGACGCGTTCTACATCCTGAAGTCGTTCGAGGGCATGCTGCCAAGCGCCGGGGTAGCGGCGCTGCGGCTCAACTCGGACGTCATTGTGTGGAGCGACTACGCCGGGCGGGTGCGGAAGGACAAGCAGCCGCTGGCTGACGGCCGCTGGGTGGGACTGGTGCTGCTGTTCTCCACCAGCACGGGCGAGCTGCTGGCGGTGTTCCCGGATGGCGTCATGCAGCGGATGCGCGTGGGCGGCACAAACGGCATCGGCGCCAAGTACCTGGCCCGGGAAGACGCGGCGGTGTACGGCTTGCTGGGCGCCGGCTGGCAGGCAGGCGGGCAGCTGATGGCGATGGCGACCGTGCGCCTGCTCGAGGACGTCCGCGTCTACAGCCCGAACCCCGCCAGCCGAGAGGCTTTCGTCCGAGAGTTCGGCGGCAAGTTGGGGCTGCCGGTCCGGGCGGTGGCCAGCGCGCGTGAAGCCGCCGAAGGGGCCGACATCATCGGCAC
Organism: Chloroflexota bacterium; assembly: GCA_036844545.1. Taxonomy (GTDB): domain Bacteria; phylum Chloroflexota; class JAJPGV01; order JAJPGV01; family JAJPGV01; genus DATGVV01. Next base: position 593 of record DAIUFO010000511.1, on the reverse strand, counting down.
GGCTACCAGCTCCGTGCAGGCCCTGATCGAGCCGGAGTGGCTCGCGCCCGGCGCGCACGTCACCTGCGTCAAGCGCAGCGAGCTGGGCGATCGGACGCTGGCACGCTGCCAGCAGGTGGTCGTACACGCGCGCGAGGGCGCCCCACTCAACTACCTGGTTGGCGTCGGCGACGTCGCGGTGGCCTCGCACGATCCGCTGGACCTCATGCGCAAGGTGCGGGCTGGCCAGCAGGTTACCGAGCAAGACATCACGGCCACCGAAGCCCACCTGGACGCGCTGCCCGGCGAGCCACAGCTCTCGGCGGTGGTCGCGGGCGAGGCGCCCGGCCGGACGAGCGAAACCGACATCAACGCCTTCGTCAACAACATCGGCTTGGGCATCCAGTTCGCGGCGCTGGGCGCGCTGGCCTATCGCAAGGCACGAGAGCGCGGTCTGGGCCGCGAGCTGCCGGGCGAGTGGTTCAGCGAAGACGTTCACCCTTAGCTTGAGCATCAGATGCTGAGCCGCTCGGCGGCGAGGGCCGCCGCGCTTCCAGCCATGCTGCTGGCCGGAACGTGGGCGGTTGTGGGCCGGTTTGTGGCGGATATTTTTT
>DAIUFO010000510.1:0-2062 GCA_036844545.1 Chloroflexota bacterium | reverse complement strand
GAGCTGCACCTGGAGCGAGCCAAGTACGGTGTCCGGCTGGAGCTGCGCGACGTCACCTACCGGCCGCTCGAGGCCGGCTATAGCCGCGACGCCGACAAGATCGAAGCTGTCCTCCGGACGTGGCAGCATATCGACCCCGAGTGGGCCGCCGGCCAGGTTGCCGACCTCGAGCCGATGCTGGCAGGGTCCAACCACTAGGCGCTTGGCGAAGCGACATCGACAACAGATTGTCGATAAGCTCAGGCAGCCACACCCAGATCGGTAAGGAGCGAGCACATCGCAGTGCGAACGGCTTCGTAGCGCTGGTCAATAGCGGTCCAATGCGCGGGACGGGCGTAGGTGGTCGAGGTTGTGGCAGCGGTGAGTAGTGGCTTGAGGACATGCTCGCGTAAGATGACCAGCGCGCCCATGGTACGCAGGCCAGTGGGTGATGCCTGGTAACGACGGGCAGCGGAGAACTTGGTAACGAGCTGCTTCGCGCGGAGCTTGCGAACGTCGTAGGCTGCCTGGCGAGGTCCGTAGTCAGTGCGGCCAGTCATGGTCTGGACCTTGGCCGCGAGGTCAGCCACGGAAAAGCCTCTGGGGGCGGGCCCCAGCGCCACGACCGCGGCCATCGCCGCTCGCATCCTGGCCGTGTTGATATCCACACCGCCGACGCGGACAGCGCCCAGCTGGGACGGCGTCGGCAAGTGCTCCAGGGTGTCGTTGGCGATGAAGGTGCGGTCCACACAGTGCAGCGCCGCCAAGAACCGTTCCAGGAAGTGCTTGAGGCGAAACACCATATCCGGCAAGCGCAGGATGATGCGCCCACAGCGCAGCGCGCCGGCGTGGTTCGCGATCGCCTCACAGCGCAACACATGCTCGCCTTTGGTATAGACCTTCAACGTCACATAGCCGTAGTGCAGCTTGAAGACGGTCAGGTCATACGACGGTCTCTCGAGCACGATCTCGCAGCGAGGCGGCTGTTTGGATTTGGAGCGTGGCGACCAGGGACGGCTGGATGTGCCAAACAGGGTTTTGAGTTGAGGTAGATTCAGCCGCCGCCACGCCCGGCTCGCCAGCGCCTGAAAGAACACGTCCATCTGTGCGCCGTCACGAAACAGGAGGTTGTGACTGTATTCGAGTTGGAAGACGGAGTAGACGTAGCCGAAGCCACTCTGCCGCTGCTCCTCAAGGTCGAGCCCGAAACAGAGGCAGGCCGAGTAAATCCAACGCTCGCAAATCTGGATCAGATGCCCTACAGTCCGAGACTCGGACAAGGTGTCTGCAACCATCGCCAGACCCGCGGCGTTGGAAATACTCGTGAAACAGTTTCCCTCTTTCACGAATTCAAGGCCAGCTTTTCCCGCCTGTCGCTCGACCCACTCATGGCCATTGAGCATGACCTGCGCGTCGAACGGCGGATGGCCGGACATTTTGATGGTCATGTGCCCCCACTCGGGGTCCAGTATGTGAAACGAATAATGATTGACGTAGCCTTTCTTGCGCTCAATGTTGCGCACCACTCCCGTCGCTGAGCGCTGGACCTCATACACCATGGCCACGGCCCGCGCAACCAGGATCAAGAACACGCCCGGCGTCATCGGGTGGCTGGCCAGGTACTCCTCGGCCATCTCGTGCTTGCGCTCGCCGCGCTGGCAATCGATGACCGGGATGCCATGGGCCTTGGCGGCGGCACGCACCCGCCGGCTGAACCGGCCAGCCAGACGCATCAGGTGGCTGTTGTCCAACTGCTCATCAGAGCCGTTCATCAGTCGCCGCCACCAATGTCGGAAACCAGCCGGCTGCTGGCACAGCGGGTTCTAGGCGTTGACTACGAGTCTGTCGACGCAGTCGTAACTGCCTTCCAGGTCATCTTTTAGGTACGCTGTGAGCTCGTCATGCATGGCGTCTTAGGATACAACTGCCTGCTCCCTAAACTGCCCGCAGGGCCATTCGTTCTGGGCGCCGTCCCAGAACGAAGTTAGCTTCTAACCTCCAGCCTCTTGCTACTTGCTACTTGCCTCGTACACCCTCATCTCCGCCACCTGCCCTTTCTTGACGCGGAAGACCACGAAATCCC
>DAIUFO010000509.1:0-2109 GCA_036844545.1 Chloroflexota bacterium | reverse complement strand
CCCTCAGCCGCAATCCGATGTACTTGGGGCACATCATCTTCATGATAGGCCTGGCGCTGAGCACCGGATCAAGGCTGGCCTGGCCATCCTCCTTGCCAACCTGCCCTGGTTCCAGAGCCGCGTGCTGCATGACGAACAGCGCTTGCGGGCGAAATTCGGCGCCGAGTACGAGGCCTACTGCCGCCGCGTGCGGCGCTGGCTGTAGTGCCTCAGCTCAGCGGCCGTCGTGGCCGGGGTGGTCCATGACGCACTCCAAGCCCTGCTCCCGCAGCGCCTGCTCGTAATCGCGATGGATGCGCGGGTCTTCATCTTCGTACGGAATGAGCGTGCCGCCCTGGTGATAGCTCACCAGGAAGGCCGGCAGCCCGCCCGCCTGCGGGATGCCCGCGTGAAAACGCGTGGGGTGATACAGCGCGTTGCCGAACCTGAAGGCGATCTCGCGCGAGGTTTCGGAACTGGTGTTGAAGTGCTGGTGGAACCAGCCCGTGGGCGGGCTGAACAGCGAGAATGGTCCCCGCTCGATGCGCACCACTCGCTCGCCGAAGCCGGCCTCGTAGGGCCGCACGCCGAGCTCGCTGGGCCACATGAGGGTGTAGCCCCGCGCCCGCAGCATGAGGATCACGGCGCCGCCCACGTGGTGGTGGGCCTTACCGTGTTTACCGACGGGCTCGTCGCCCAGGTGGCCGGTGAGCGAGCCCTCGGCCATGCCAGGTAGGTGCGCTTGACGTCGCTGCCCTTGACCGGCAGCGCGTCGACGATCGCGTTCGGCACGTTGTGGATGGCGTTGGCCTGCCACAGCACGCCGCGCGGACTCGCCAGGCGCTCGCTACGATCGACGAAATAATCTGGCGCGGCGTCGAACCGCTGCGTGAAGCGGTGCTCGTTCTCGAAGATGAAGTCGCGGTCGTGGAACACGTCCAGCACCAGCGGCGCGTCGGTGACGGCGAAGTAAATGGCTGGCGACGATCCCTCATTGACCATCTGAGACCAACAGTTCAGCGGGATGGCCAGCAGCGTGCCGGTACGCCAGTCGCAGCGCGCCTTCTCCTCGCTGCCGGCCGCCCAAACGTCCGTATGGCCGGAGCCTTCCACGATGTAGACGAGCTCCTGGAAGAGGTGCTTCTGAGGCTTCAAAGACGCGGCAGGAGCGATCTCGCCGACCACGGCATTGGTGAAGCCCTCCATGCCCTTCAGGTCGATCAATCAGCCTTTGCCGCCGGTCCGCGCCCAGGGCTCGCGCTTCAACGCGCGAATGTCTGGCACGTCGTAGCCGGCGTGCACCGGTATGCCTTCGCTTTGCATCCAGCGCTCGTACGCGCTCGTCTCCTGTGCGCTCATCAGTCCTCCGTATCCTGGCCTATGATACGTACATGCCAAAGCTTCGCCTTAAGCCCACGGGCATGCGCCTCCACGATTGGATTGCCTACGAAGGCAACTACTGGGCCGATGAAGGCCTGGAAGTCGAGTACCTGTGGGACGTCATCAACGCTACTTACGAATACGGCAGTTTGCCATACAAAGAGCGCCCGCAGGACCAGCCGTTTGTCCAGGGCCAGGAGGTGGTCTGCAACGCCTGCGCCTGGGGCAGCGTGGCCAACGCCGGCGCCGGGATGGGCAAGTTCAGCGACGAGGCCTACGGCATCGCCCGGCACGCCATCTTCGTCCAGCATGATTCCGCCGTCCGACGGCCGGAGGACCTGGCCGGCGTCGAAATCGGGGTGGCCCTGCGAGCCGGCAGCCACTTCGACAAGGTTGGCGTGCGGAGCCGGCGAGAACTGGTGGCTCGAATCTTTGGGGAGCACTACCGGCCGCGAATCGCGCACGCCGCGACGCCATAACGACTCAGCCTCATGGCCTTGCGGCCTTTCGTAGTCCGGGCCCATGTCGTCGAAGGTAAGAACCCCGCACGCCCTATCTGCCAGGCCCGTGCTGGCCCGTGCTGGCGCCTTGACACCGGCTCCATGGCGATAGTATCCTAATGCTATTAGGTACATCCAATGGTTAATAGGATATGGCGTGCCCAGCGTTGACCACGCTTGTGGCGTACAGTGGCGTGGCTCAGCCGGCTAAGCGCCGTGGCGCACCCATCACCACGCCGGCCCAGCGGCG
>DAIUFO010000508.1:1142-2114 GCA_036844545.1 Chloroflexota bacterium | reverse complement strand
GTACGAACCCGACCTGATCCAGTTCCTGGACCCGCCCTACAACTGGCGTGGCATGAACGGCTTTCCGCTGTTCCCCACGCTGGACGGTTACCACCGCATTCACATCATGACCCGCATCACCCAAAAAGAGCGAATGGTGTGGGCCACCGCCGCCGACTGGGTGGATTTCATGGACGCCACCGGCATCGAGTCGACCGTCGTCTACCCCACGGCCGGCTTGGGCTATGGGCTTATTCAAGATCCTGATTGGGCCGTCGTCCTGGCCAGAGGCTACAACAACTACCTGTACAACAAGTTCTACCGCGAGAGCAGCCGCATCGGCTACGTCGCCTTGGTGCCATTCCAGGATCCGGAGGAAGCGGTGAAGGAGGTCCGCCGGGCGGTGACCGAGCTAAGCGCGGCGGGGATTTGTCTGGCGGCCTCGCCGTCGGATCGCGGCCTGCGGAAGCCCTTCGGCGACAAGTCGTTCTGGCCGATCTACGAGGAAGCCGAGCGGCTCGGCGTACCCATCGCGGTCCACACCGCGGTGTCCACTGGTTGGGGCTTCGACCACTTCACGAAGTTCGGGCTGACCCACAACCTCGAGCACCCCGTGGGCCAGATGGTCGCCATGACCAGCATCGTCATGGAAGGCGTCCTCGAGCGCTTCTCCAAGTTGAAAGTAGCCTTCCTCGAAGCTGGCGTCGGCTGGGCGCTGTACATGCTCGACCGCATGGACCGCTCGTATCAGACCTGGACCGGCGCCTATGGCGTGTCTCAGCCGCCCAGCGACGTCGCCCGGCAAGGACGCATGTTCTTCAGCGTCGAGCCCGATGAGCAGATACTGCCCTACGCGGTCCAGCGGCTGGGCTCGGAATGCATGTTCTTCGCGTCGGATTTCCCGCACGAAAAGACCAAGGAATCGGCCACCGGCGTCGCCGTGCTGCTCGGCTTTACCTTTTTCATGGGCCTGATGCTCACGCCCCTGCTCAC
>DAIUFO010000508.1:0-1132 GCA_036844545.1 Chloroflexota bacterium | reverse complement strand
GAGTTTGATGAGGTTGAGGGACTGACAGAGCAGGACATCGACAACATTCTGTATCTCAACGGGCAGCGCTTCTATGGCAAGGTCCCGGCCGCGGTAGGCGCGGCCTAGGCCCGCCTTCCTCGAACCGACAAAACGATTGGTAAGCGAGAAGAGAGGACGAAGGCATGGCAATCAAAGAGCCCAAAACACTGGCGGATTTTGAAGCCGAACTGGCCCAGGTGCACATGCGCGGGCAGTGGCAATACGACGAGATGCTGCAGCGCGCTATCGGCGGCCCCAAGCCAGCCGGCATACCGTATGTCTGGAAGTGGACCGAGGTGCACGAGAAGCTGCTGGAGGCGTGCCAGGTCATGCCGGAAAGCTTCACCGCAAGGCGCAACATCAGCTTCATGAACCCCGGGCTGGAGCGTGGGCCGTCTACCCACACGATTGCCATGGGCATGCAAATGATCCGCCCCGGCGAGATCGCCTGGTCGCACCGCCACAGCATCGCCGCTCTGCGCTTCGTCATCCAAGGGCACCCGGGCATCCGCACGGTAGTGGACGGCGAACCCTGCCCGATGGAGGATTGCGACCTCATCCTGACGCCACGCTGGACATGGCACGATCACGTGAACGCCACCGACCACCACGCCATCTGGTTGGACGTGCTCGACATCGGCGTGGTGTTGGGCCTTAACGCTACCTTCTATGAACCCTATGGAGATGCGCAGCAGCCGGAGCGGACAGCCGCGGCGGACCAGTTGCAGCAGCGGATCGGCCTGGTGCGGCCCGCCTGGGAGCGGCCCAAGCTGGAGCACTTGCCCGTCCGCTACCCTTGGCGGGAAGTTGAGCCGAGGCTCAATGCCCTGGCGGCTCTTCCCGGCAGCCCCTACGACGGAGTTGTCCTGCAGTACGTCAACCCGGTCACCGGCGGCCCGACACTGCCTTCGCTCGACTGCTGGATTCAAGCGCTGCGGCCCGCGGAGGAGACCAAGGCGCACCGCCACACGTCCAGTGCGGCCTACTTCGTGGTGCGCGGCGAGGGCAGGACCATGGTGGGCGACACTGAGCTGGAATGGAGCCAGAACGACGCATTCGTGGTGCCCAACTGGGCCTGGCACCACCATGTCAATCGCTCGGGGAGCAATGA
>DAIUFO010000507.1:0-2179 GCA_036844545.1 Chloroflexota bacterium | reverse complement strand
GGAGATGGAGGAGCGCGCTTTCCGCCGCACGAGCGCCAGCAAGCTCAGGCCGGCGAACAGGTACAGCACCATCATCGGGCCCAGCTGAGCTCGGTCCGGCTCCCAGCTTGCCGGATGGGCCACCAGCCCGATCACCAGCAGGGCCAAGAACGCCGCGAAGCCGCCGATGAACCAGCCGGAGCCCGAGTCCGAGCCCACGTCGTGCAGCCCCAGCCAGACACCTCGAGCGAGGAGGGCGGCCGCCACGAGCCAGGCCGCGCCTGCCGCGTGAAAAGGAATCATGAAACCCACGAACAGCCCTACTACCAATACGGTGAGACCGTGCTGGCGCACCCACCGCGGCCCCCAGGCGGATCGATCGACGAGGCGGCCAAACAGGGCCGGCAGCAGAATCAGGCCCAGCACCCACGGAAAGGGATAGCGGATGGCAGACGTTGTTGCGCCCGCCGCGAGGAAGAAGCTGATCCAGGCGTAGGCCCACAGCGCTTCCAGCGTGCCGCTGGCGCCGGGGATCAGCCCGTCACGCAGCCAGCTGTACACGATCGAGCTTCTCCCAGTAGTCGTCGTACTCGATGGTCACGACGCTGACGCCGGGCAGATGAGGCGCTTGACCCGGACGCGTCTTCACCCACCACACGGTGACGGGCCGGCGGCGGCGCACTTCCTCGATGGCGGTCAGGAGACGGTGGTCGAACATGGCCGTGATCAGTACCACGCTGGCCTCGAACGGCAGCGAGGGTCCTTCGTTCAGGAGCACCTCGGCAATGCCGGCTTGGCTGTGCGGCTCGGCCAGGGCGAGGGCCTCCAAGATGCGCTGGAGCTGGCCGGGATGGCCGCTGGCGGGCACGCGCAGCGCCCCGCCTTCGCCCCGCGCGCCATTGCCGAACACGCCGGCCGGGTACTTTCGGTCAAGGCTCCAGCGCGCCAGGGAGGCGGCCAGGCTGATGCAAAACTCCAGTTCCGGCGCATCCTCGCTGGTCCAGCTGAACGTGGGCACCCGGAAGTTCAGGAAAATCGCCATCGTCAGGTCCGTGGTCGGCTCGAAGATGCGTACCTGCAGGTCGCCGACGCGGGCACTGGCTCGCCACTCCACGTGTCGCAGCGGGTCGCCCACTTGGTAGCCGCGGACGCCAATGGTCCGGCTGGGGTCGGTGAGAATGACGCGGTTGGCGCTGCGCGTACCGACAATGCGCCTGGACAGCGGCAGCGGAAAGTCCAGCTCGAACAGCTTGGGGTAGACGACCAGGTGGTCGATAGCCGGAACGCGAAAGCTCCGGCTGGCGTAGCCCAGCAGGTCGCCGGACTGCACCGAGCCAGGCCCAAACTCGAACAGCCCGCGGCGCCGGCAGGTAATGGTGTAGCGGCGGACAAGCTGCTCGTAAGGCAGCATTGGCAGCAGGTTGCGGAGGAAGCCCAGCGGGCCATCTCGGCCGTCGACGACGCGGGCTCGCGAGATCAGCAGCCTGGTCGGAACCCGATCCTCAGTCTGAACCCAGGTCAGGGGCAGCAGCTTGCGATTAGCGATGCGCAGGCTGAGCGCGACTTCCTCGCCCCAGGCCGCGCTGCCGGCCCCCAGGCTGCGTTCGTATTCCAAGCCAGTGAGGCATTGGCGGATCCAGAGCTGCTCGGCGCCGGCCAGCAGCAGGCCAAACAGGCCGCCGAGCATCAGCAGCGGCTGGCCCAGCCATGCGCCCAAACCCGCTGCCAGCGCCAGGATCATCAGCCAATAGGGGCTGAGGATCACGTAACGCAGCGGCTGCCGCACTCGCCGCGGCTGAGGGAGTCGCGGCGGGGGAGCGTACAGCGGACGCCGGGGTTGATCCTCGAGGCTCATGAGGCCTCGGTTTCGACGGGCACGGGCGACGTCTCGCGCAGGCTGGCCAGCACGGATGCGACCGAAGCGCCGCGCAAGCGTGCAGCCGGGCCGAGGATGAGCCGGTGCGCCAGCACAGGATCCGCCAGCTGCTTGACGTCGTCCGGCAGGACATAGGAGCGGCCGTCGAGCAGCGCCCAGGCCTGGCAGGCCCGATACAGGGCCAGCCCGGCACGTGGGCTCGCGCCGAGCGCCAGGTCCGGGTGGGTGCGTGTGGCGCGGATCAGCCGCAAGAGATACGTCCGCACGTCGTCAGCCACATGTACTCGGCCGCGCCGGCGCTGCCACTCCCGCAGCTCTTCCGAG
>DAIUFO010000506.1:1615-2216 GCA_036844545.1 Chloroflexota bacterium | reverse complement strand
CATGTCGAATCCTAACGCCGAGGTGATGGGCATTCTTGGCTCCGGCGGGATGGCGCGAACGTTTGCCATGACGGCCAAGGCCGTGCGACCCATCCGCCGCATCCAGGTCTACAGTCCCAACCGTGTCCATCTGGAGGCCTATTGCGACGAGATGCGGAGCAAGCTCGGCATCGATGTCGTGCCGGTCGAGTCTGCCAAGGCAGCTGTTAAGGATGCGGATATCGTGTCCGGCTGCACCAACTCAATGGAAGCGGTCATCACGCCTGACCTGGTTCGTCCCGGCGTCCACATCACCAACGTGATGCTGTGGGAGGTTTCGTCGGAGGCTTACGCGACGATCGACGCCGTGGGTGTTCTGGTGCGGCGCACGCCAATGTCTGTCGCCGGCTTTGTTGACGACGATTTCGGGATGCGAATGGGCGTGCTGAGCTATGCGGGTGGACAACCCGACGAGAGGATGCAGATCCCAACGCCAGAGCGGCGGGAGGGACGCTATCCGAACGCTCGTATTGTCGATTGCTGCGACTGGCAGACGAACCAGCCATACCAGCGGAGCCGACCTGACGAAATAACGTCTCTGGCGACAGCGTCTCATGGCACC
>DAIUFO010000506.1:0-1605 GCA_036844545.1 Chloroflexota bacterium | reverse complement strand
CGCCTGCCTTGCCGGCCGCATTTACGAGAACGCGAAGAAGCTGGGCTTAGGCCGAGAGCTGCCGACCGACTGGTTCCTGCAGGATATCCCGACGTAGCCTTCCGCCAGATGGATGAACAGCAGCGGTCCTGAGTCACCGCGGCTGCACGAGCCGGCCGCGGGGGACCATCGTGCATCGGGGCGACTTCTGGTATGCTGGGCCGCCGCTGAGCGGCGATCGTCAAGGAGGTATGTCATGCGTCCCTGGTGCGTGCATCTTGCGGCTCTCGTATCAGTTTCGTTGGTCGTGCTGGCAAGCTGCGGCGGGGCGGCGCCCCCGTCAGCGACGGCCTCGAAACCATCCGCTGCTCCTGTCGTCAGCGCAGCAGCGTCGGGCTCGGCTGCCGGGTCGCAGGCAGCCGTCGCGAAGGCCCCCCCTGCAAGCAGCGCGGGCGCTTCGGCGGGCGCCTCATTGGCCCAGCCATCCGCCTCAGCACAGGCAACAAAGCTCACGCTGGCTTATTCACCGCCGACGGCCCTTTCCGCTCCAGCCTACGCAGCCCTGGACGAGGGCTTCCTCAAAAAGTACGGCCTCGACGCGGAGCTCGCCTCGCTGGATTCGGCCACGCTCATACAGGCAGTCGTTTCAGGCAGCGTTCCGTTTGGGCTGGGCAGCACCGTCAACGCCCTCAACGCGCTCGCCGCCGGGGGCAACATCAAAGCGGTTGCCTCCGTCAACAATTCCTCTGGCATCGTCATGGTCTCCAAGCCGGAGATCAAGAGTGTGGCCGACCTGCGCGGGCAGACAGTGGCCGTGGCGCAGCCCCTGAGCTCCAGCGATTTCGTGACCCGCCTCATCCTGCAGCAGAACGGCCTGGTCTACAACAAGGACGTTAGTATCTTGCCGGCTGGCAACGCGCCGGCGCAGGCGGCGGCGCTGGTCTCCGGGCAGGTGGCGGCCATAGCGCAGACAGGCGACGTGGCGGTAGCGCTGCAGGCCCAAGGCTTCAAGCTGCTGGTGAACTTCCCCGAGCAGCATGTGCCGTTCAACGAGGAGACACTGCTGGTCAACGGCGCCTACGCGGCCGCGCATCAGGACAGCGTGCTGGCCATGATCAAGGCCGTGTGGGAGGCCACGCGCGCCGTGCTGGGCAGCTACGACGTCTACACGCGAGTGGCCCGTAACCATCTGAAGGGCATTACTGATGATCAGCTCAAGGGCAACTACGACGTCATGCGGTTGGTGTGGGCCGACCCGGCTAATCCGCGGGTCACGCCTGAGAGCCTCAAGACGATAACAGACCTGCTCGCCCCGTCGAACCCCAAGATCGCCACCGTGAAGTACACGGACTTCGTGGACGGCTCGTATATCGCCAAGCTGAAGGCCGATGGTTACTTCGCCGGCGGCGGCTGCGGGGGCTGCTGATACCGCGGCGGAGCGCCTACCGCTACCCGAAACCGAGCTCAGGCCGCTACTGGTGTGAAGGCGTAGAAGCGCTGCGCGTTGCGGTACAGGATGGCGTCCTTGTCGGCGGCCGTGAGATCCGGATGTTCGAGCAGTTCCTCGATCTCGTGCCTGCACATCTCGGTATTCACTTCATGCGGGAAATCGGAGGAGAACAGAAA
>DAIUFO010000505.1:0-2247 GCA_036844545.1 Chloroflexota bacterium | reverse complement strand
TCGAGCCTGCCAAGCCATGCAATGTGGGTCAAGGCAACTCCCCTGAATGACCTAGCCGGCTGCCCGCGGAGGCGCCGCGATTGCCCAACATCATCGGTTGGGCTGGGTACGGCAGCCGCGAGGGTACTATGCACTTCCATGAGCCACGCAATCGAGCCGACCGTCATCGCGCCAGGCGGCTGGTTCTCGGCCGAAATCGACGCCGGCCAGCGGTTGCGGCTCACCGATGTCGAGGGCCAGCAGGTGGCCGATCTTATTTCCTTCAACCGCGACGATCCGCGCGAGCAGCTGTCGATGCTGGCCAGCCGCGCAATCCAGCTGAGCTGGAGACTCACGGCGCCGCACAAGCTGTACAGCAACCTATCGCGCGAGATGTGGCACATCGAGGAGGACACAGTCGGCGAGAACTACTGCGGCGGCGGCTACTGCAGCGAGCACCTCAACCGCGCCCGCTACGGCCTGGCCAACACCGCCAATTGCCAGGACAACCTGACCGCCGCTATCGAGCGCTACGGGCTGGACCGCGGGAGCTTCTCAACCGACGCCTGCTTCAACGTGTTCATGACCGTGGCCTATGAGCCGGATGGCCGCTGGGAGATCCGCGATCCCAAGGGCAAAGCCGGGGACCATATGGTGCTGCGCGCTCTGATGCCGCAAATCGTCGCGATCTCCAACTGCCCGCAGCTCCTCAACGCCTGCAACGGCGATCGCCTCACCCCACTCCAGGTGGAAATTCTCGCCTGAGCTGGCTGGCTCGTACTTGACAATCGGAGTATCGTGGGGCCATGGCTGTTACCGCTCCAGGCACCATGGCTCCAACCCCAACTATCGATAGGGCCAGATGGCGAGCGTTCTTCGCCTCCGCCGTCGGCTGGGCCTGTGACGGCTTTGAGACCTTTGCGTTGGTGCTGGCCGGCCCCATTGCGCTGGGCCAACTGCTGGCGCCGGATCAGCGACCGCGGTTGTCGATCTACTTCGGTGGGCTCCTGGCGGCAACACTGTTCGGCTGGGCCACCGGCGGCATCATTGCCGGAGTCCTGTCCGATTACCTGGGCCGCAGGCGGACCTTGATGATCTCCATCCTGTGGTACGCGCTGTTCGCCGGCCTGACCGCGTTTTCCCAGGCCTATTGGATGCTGCTGGTGGCGCGCTTCATGACAGGCGTGGGATTGGGCGGCGAATGGGGGCCCGGCACCGCCATGATCGGCGAGTATTGGTCGCCAGCCAAGCGCGGCCAGGCCGCCGGCTGGCTGCAGTCGTCCTTCGGCTTTGGCTTCCTCATCGCCTCCGGCCTATGGCTGGTGATCAACCCCTTGGGCGCGGCCAGCTGGCGCTACATGTTCCTGATCGGCGTCCTGCCGGCCCTGCTGGTGCTGTACTTCCGCACCGGCGTGCGAGACCCCGAGATGTGGCGCCACGCCGACGAGCAGCGCACGGCCGCTAAACTGCGGGCCGCTCAGCAGCACGAGTTGGCGCCCGAAGAGCGGGCGCTCACCCGCTTCACGCTGGCCTACGTGGCCACCGCGCCGGAGTTTCGGCGGCGGCTGATCCTGCTGCTGCTGATGTCGCTGGCCAGCGTGCTGGGCTGGTGGACCACATCCAGCTGGGTGCCGCAGTACGCGGCCCAGCTCGCGGGCAAGGCCAGCCTGAACCCCCAGCAGTGGGCCTCGCTCACCGGCTTGACCTACAACGTGGGTGGTATCGCCGGCTACATTCTGCTCGGCGTGTTTGCCGATGTTTGGGGCCGCAAGCCGGCCGCCTGGTGTTTCTTCAGCGGTGCGCTCGTCATGGACTTCGTGCTGTTCCTGGGCGTACACACCTCCGGGACGCTGCTGTGGGTAGCGGCCATCAACGGCTTCTTCACCGCCGGACAGTTCTCGTGGATGGCCATCTACCTGCCGGAGCTCTTCCCGACGGCGGTGCGCGGCTCGGCCATTTCGTTGGTCTTCAACTTGTCGCGCTATATCGCCGCGTTTGGGCCACTGCTGGCCGGCGTCCTCATCGCCTCGTTGGGCGGCATCAGCACCGCGGCGGCGCTGTTCGGGCTGATCTACATCCTGGGCATCGTGGTAACGCCATTCGCAGGACCGGAGACAAAGGGCAAACCTCTGCCGGCATAGACTCGGCGCATGCGAATCCTGCACGCTTGGGCTATTGGGACGGCCTGAATTTTGCCAGCGTGAAAGGCTCTCCCTGGTCGGGCTGCACGTCCTCGTACTCGACTTCGACACGCATGCCTACGCGCAC
>DAIUFO010000504.1:0-2266 GCA_036844545.1 Chloroflexota bacterium | reverse complement strand
GCCGTGGTGGAGGCTCTCCGCGGCCTCCACCAGGATGAGGAGTCGGTGTACACGGGCTGCGTGATCAACTGCGGCGCGGGGCAATGCGTCCTCAAGGTGCGGCGCAAGGACGGCGCCATTACGGCCATTGAGCCGGACGATCACTACAACCCGGGCATTGGCCGGGAAGATATGGTCCTCAACGATGACGACCTGCAGAAGAACCGGCTCCAGACCCGAGCCTGCCCCATGGGCTGGATGTTCCACAAGCTGGTCTCCACGCCGGACCGCATCCTGTATCCGCTCAAGCGGGTGGAGGGCAGCAAGCGGATGGAGGGTCGCTACGAGCGCATCTCTTGGGATGATGCGCTCGACCTGGTGGCCAGCAAGCTGAAGGCCGCCGTCGAGCAGTATGGCCCCTATTCCATCACCACGGCCTACCAGCCCAGCCCCTTCTGGGAGCGGCTGTTCGGCCTGTGGGGCGCGGGCGTCCAAGGCTGGGGCTGGTGCTCCATGGATCCCGGGCGGCTGGCCATGCACCTGATGGCCGGAGTTCCTGGCTGGTCCTATGGGGAGACCTCCAACGACATGGCCGACGTGCTCCTGAACACCGAGATGGTGGTGCTGTGGGGCTTCGAGCCGACCGTCCAGCATTTTGGGCCTGGCCACCAGATCGCTTACTTCATCAAAATGGCCAGGGAGCGCGGCAAGCCGGTGATCTGCATTGACCCGCGCTACACCACCGCCGCCGAGATGCTGGCCGACCAGTGGATCCCCATCAAGCCCGGCACCGACGCCGCCATGATGCAAGGTGTGGCCCACGTCCTGTTCACCGAGGACCTCTACGACCACGACTTCGTGGAGCGCTGTGTGGACCCTAAGGGGGTGGAAGAGTGGCGCGCCTACGTCATGGGCGAGCAGGATGGCGTGGCGAAGACGCCGGAATGGGCCGAGCAGGTCTGCGCCGTGCCGGCTGAGACCATCCGCGCCTTTGCTCGCCTGTACGCCAGCAAGAAACCAACCTGGCTGTGGCTCGGCTGGGGACCGCCGCGCAAGAGCCGGGGCGAAAACGTGGTCCGGGCAGCCGCCGGGCTGCAGGCTCTTACAGGCAACTGGGGCGTGGCCGGCGGCTCGGTGCCGTTCCATATGGGCACTCGTCCCAAGCCGGCCGCTATGATGCCCTATGGCGATATCCCCAAGCACCTCGTACCAAAGATGTACCGCAGCCACCAATGGGCCCAGGCGGTACTTCTGCTGGACAAGGTCCACAGCGGCGAGATGAGCGAGGCGGAATACAAGGCCCAGGTGGGCTGGCGGGCGCCGGATAACGACGGCGGCCTTCAGCTTGCTGGCCACCAGGTCGAGCGCCTCATCCCAAGAGATGCGCTCGTAGCGACCCTCCATCCGCTTGCTTCATATCGATGATTTCAACCAAGTGGTCGACAACCTGCCCAATGATTGGCGAGACCTGCCGCCCATCCCGGCCTATCAGCCCATGTATCGCGGCATGGACCATCCGGACGTGGATCGTTTTCCGCTGTTCCTGCTGACCTCGTATCCGCGTTACCGCAACCACAGCACCTTCTGGAACGTGCCCTGGCTGCGTGGCGACTGCTACCGCCATTCGGTCTGGATCAATGTGGCAGATGCCGCGGCCAGGGGCATCCAAGACGGGGATCTCGTCAAAGTATTCAACGACGTGGGCGTGGGGGTCATCCCCGCCTGTGTCACCAATCGCATCCTGCCGGGTATGACGAGCATTCACCATGGTGGCTGGTATGAGCCGGACGAGCACGGTGTGGATTGGGGCTGCACGCCCAACATCTTCCTCACCGACTCGGAAAGTCCGGTCACCGCGCCCCGCGTATCGAACCTGGTGCAGATCGAGAAGTATCAGGGCCCAGTACCGCCTCAGGCGGCTGCGCAGCGCATGAGCGACGGAACACGAAGATGACATCGATGAAGGTTGCTGTCACATCCTTAATGGCGGCGGTTTGGTTGCTGGCCGCATGTGGGACCGCGGCGCCCGCACCGAGCTCGCCTGTCGCTTCGCCGGTGGGATCGCCACAGGGAGCCTCGCTCGCGCCCGTCTCAAGCCCGGCGGCGTCAGCAGCCCCTTCCGGCTCGACGGCCGCGGCCAAGCCCGCGGCCTCAAAGCTGAGTATCAAGTCCGCCTACACTACAACCAGCGCCACTATGGCGCCGCTATGGGGCGCTAAGGAGGGCGGCTACTTCGATCAGGAGGCCCTGCACGTGACGCTGGCCCGTATCGAGGCCGGTGCACCCA
>DAIUFO010000503.1:0-2277 GCA_036844545.1 Chloroflexota bacterium | reverse complement strand
CTGGAACGAGACGCTGTGGCCCATCGAGTACCCGCTGGCGCACCACGAGGCCAGCATCCTGCTGCCGCACTTCTTAAAGGAAGGCCGCACCCACCTGGAGGTCTACTTCTCGCGGGTGGTCAATCCCGTCTGGACCTACCCGGATGGCGCCACCTGGGCCGAAGTCCTGCGCGACGAGAGCAAGGTGGCCCTGCACTGCGCCCTCACGCCCACCTGGAACGAGACGGCCTGGTACGCCGACTACGTCCTGCCGATGGGGCATGCCAGCGAGCGGCACGACACCGTGTCGATGGAGACGCACGCCGGCAAGTGGATCAGCTTCCGCCAGCCCGTCCAACGTGTGCTGGCCCAGAAGCGCGGCAACGAGATCAAGCGCACCTACGAAGTCAACCCCGGCGAGGTGTGGGAAGAGGCCGAATTCTTCATCGAGCTGTCCTGGCGCATCGACCCGGACGGTTCCCTTGGCATCCGGCACGCCTTCGAGTCACCCACCCGGCCGGGCGAGATGCTGACCCTCGACGAGTACTACGGCTGGATGTTCGATCACAACGTGCCCGGTTTGCCCGAGGCGGCGGCCAAGCAGGGCCTGACGCCGCTGGGGTTCATGCGTAAGTACGGGGCCTTCGCCGTGGCAGACGACGTCTACGAGCAGCACCTGCTGCTGGCGGCCGACGATGCGCCGGGCGTGGAAGTGGATGGCGTTCGCCGCGGCGGCTTCCTGACGCCCAGCCGCAAGCTGGAGTTCTACTCACAGACAATGGCCGATTACGGCTGGCGGGAGCACGCCGTGCCTGGTTACATCCACAGCCACGTCCATCCCTCGCAGCTCGACCGTGCGAAGAACGAGTTCGTGCTCATGCCCAACTTCCGTCTGCCCACGCTCATCCACACCCGCTCGGGCAGCGCTAAGTGGCTGAATGAGATCTCGCACTCCAACCCCATCTGGATCAACACGCGGGACGCCACGCGTCTGGGCGTGGGTATGGGCGACCTGCTGCGCATCAGCACCGAAATTGGCCACTTCGTCGGCAAGGCCTGGCCCACCGAGGGCATCGCTCCTGGCGTCGTCGGCTGCTCACACCACATGGGCCGCTGGCGGCTGGCCGACGAGAATGCCCCCAGCAAATGGAGCGCTGCCTTAGTGAACATCCAGGAGAACGACGGCCGCTGGCTGCTCCGCCAGAAGGAGGGCATCCATCCTTTCGAGTCGTCCGATCCGGACAGCAAACACATCTGGTGGTCCGATGCCGGCGTCCACCAGAACCTGTGCTTCCCCGTCCAGCCCGACCCCATCAGCGGCATGCATTGCTGGCATCAGAAGGTCACGGTCGAGAAAGCCCGTCCTGAAGACCGCTATGGCGACGTATTCGTGGACACGAACAAATCGCACGAGGTCTACAAGCGCTGGCTGGCCATGACGCGCCCCGGTCCCGGCCCCGATGGCATGCGCCGGCCCTACTGGCTGCAGCGGCCCTACAAGCCGGCTCCGGAAGCGTTCCGCTACACCAGCCCGAAGCCGGCAGGAGGCGCACCCTGAGTACAATCGGGACCGCTCGATCATGCTGGTCCTGAAGAACGCGGACATGGAAGACCTGGTGAGCATGGACCAGGTCGTCTCCGAGTTGGACGTGGCCTACGCCGAGCTCGGCCGGAACGTGGCCAAGAACGCGCCGCGGGCGAGGTTGTACGTGCCTGCGCAGAGCCCGGACACGCAGTATTTCTTCAACAACATCATGGGCGCGGTCCCCGGCTGTGGGGTCATGGCCTTGCGCATCGACTCGTCCTTCATCCGCTACCGGGAGCTGGAAGGCCGCCGCTGGAAGGAATACCCCGGCGATTTCGTTGGCTTGGTGCTGCTGTTCGACCTGGCCACCACCGAGCTCGTGGCCATGCTGGACGACCATCACATCTCCACCCTGCGAGTGGGCGGCACGAGCGGGGTCGGCGCACGCTACCTGGCGCGCGAGGACGCGGCCACGGTTGGCCTGTTCGGCAGTGGCGCGCAGGCCAGGACGCAGCTCGAAGCCATGTGCGCCGTGCGGCCTATCCGGCTGGCTCGCGTGTTCAGCCCTACGCAAGCGCACCGCGAACAGTTCGCGGCCGACATGTCGGCACGCCTGCAGATCAACGTGCAGGCGGTGGCCGATCCAACCGAGGCCGTCCGAGGGCTGGACATCATCGTGGCGGCCACTAATGCTGTCGCCCCGCTGTTCCCCGGCGATCTGTTGGAACCCGGGCAGCACGTGGTGGCCATCGTGGGCGGCGACGCCTCGTTGG
>DAIUFO010000502.1:0-2289 GCA_036844545.1 Chloroflexota bacterium | reverse complement strand
AGGATCTCGATGTACTTGACGGCGCGCGAGGCCCCGGTGCGTGTATCCGGGTCCTGGTCCATGCCGGCGACGAGGTTGAGCTGCTCCTTGAGCTCGGCGGGCCGGTAGTCGGTGCCGTCCTTGCGGAGCTTCTTGCAGGCATCCTGGATGGACTTGCGGATATTGGCGGCGCTGGTGGGCACCCCGGACAGCTCGGCCACCTCGTCCGGCTCGAGGCTGGAGAACTTGACGGTGAACTCCTCGCTGAGGCCCACCATCTCGTCCGGGTAGCGCCGGCCCTGCAGGCCGGGGATGCGGTACACGTCGATCCGGTCAGACAGCTCGGTGGGGCGGGCGATGGCGTAGGGCTTGTCCTTGTCCTCCCACGCTTTGCGCATCTGGACGTAGTCCGAGTTGGGGTCGAACACCAGGATGGTCCCGCCCAGGTCGAGCAGGCTCTCCAGCACCTTGCCGACGAGGTAGCTTTTGCCGGCTCCGGTTTGGGCGATCACGGCCAGGTGGCGGCGGAGGCCGTTGGGATCGAGCAGCACCGGCACGCTGTCGCGGGTGATCAGCGTGCCCACCTCCATGCCAGCGCGAACGTTGTTGCTGAAGAAGGACTCCAGCAGCTCGTCGGGGGCCACGTAGACGGCCTGGCCCGGGAGCGATGCGGAGCGCGAGGTGTGGACCTTGCCATCCAGCATGTAGCCCACCACCTTGGCCCGGCACAGCACCTTGGGCAGCGCGCCGTAACGATTGTCCAGCAAGGTCTTGGTCTCACTGAAGGTCAGCTCGTCAGAGATCACCGGCGACGACACGCCAATCTCGTGGACCTGGGCCAGCAGCTCCACCGGCACCAACTGGCCGTTGATGCGCTCCGCCACGTCCGGCACGGTGACGTACTCCAGCCGCGGCGGCGTGGACTCCCGGTCGCTCACGAAAGTGAACTCCATCGGATGGGTCTCGCCCACGATGTAGCCCACTGGAGTTTCGAGTTTCGAGTTTCGAGTTTCGAGTTGGGTCATAGGAATCTCCTGGCGGAGCGGTTGTAGCGGATGTCGGGCTTGACGACGCTGCGCAGGATCGACAGGAAGGCGCCGTCGACGACGTCGTTGCTGAGCCGGACCTGGCGATCGACGGCATAGAGGGGGGCGTTGTACACGGAGGGGCCGCCGTAGCAGGACTGGAGTAAGCGCAAGATGGGCTCGAGGGGCTCGACGGGGCCGAGGCCGCTGGAGAAGTCGAGCAGGGTGTCTTCGCAGCCGATGGCGTAGGCCGGGACGTCGACGCGGACGCAGTCGTCGCCATCGACGAAGCGGACGTGGAAGGCGGCGATGGCGGGCGCGCGCTGCAGGCGCTGCACGATGGTTTCGAGCTGGCCGCGGGAGTAGGAGCTGCAGGCGGCGAAGCTTTCGGCGATGGCTTCGGGCTCGGAGATCAAGGTTTCGCGCCTACGCCCGAAGGAGTGGAGGCCGAGCAGCACAGGCGTGCTGAAGCCGGCGGCTTTGTCCAGCCAGCGATCGAGGGCCTCGGCGTCGGGCGGGATGCGGGAGGCTTCCTTCTCGCCTTGCTCGGCCATGTCGACGCTGATGCGATCCAGGTCGTCGGGCAGGTTGGCCAGGGTGTGGGTGAGGACGCGATCCTGGGTGGTCTTGGAGATGCCGAGCAGGAGGACGTCCTGCTTGCGGGCGGCGTCGAAGAGGTCGAGGTAGGCCTCGAGAACGCGAATGGGCAGGTCCGCGTCGGCCGAACAGCCGAGCTGGTTGTGGAGGGCGTCGAGCGGGTAGAGGAGGTGAGGAAGGGTTGAGTAGAGCGAGCCGTCGAGGATCAGGGTATGGCCGCTCAGCAGGCCGATGTGGTCGAGCGCCAGCCGCAGCTCGAGCCAGCGCATGAGGCGGCCGCAATAGCTGTCGACGACAGCGCTGGGCACGTTGCCGGGGACCAGCCGGAGCTGGAGGTTGGGGATCTCGGTTTCCGGGCCCAGCAGCAGCCCCTGACAGATCAGCAGCCAGGAGGCGTTGGAGAAGTTGCGGGTGGCCTCAGAGCCGTCGATGGCGAAGACGTCGCCGGCGCGGGCGCTTTCGTCAGGCAGCGCGTGCCAGTTGGCCTCGATGCGCGCTCTCAGCCGCTCCTCGAGGCCAGAGCACACATCGGCCGAGAAGACAGCCCGGAAATGGCCCTGCTGGGCCTCGAGCTCGGCGATGAACTTTTCAGTAAAGGCGGGCATAAACGATCGCTAGATCACGATAGTGGGGTAGAACGCCAGAATCAAGTCCTAAGCGGAGTATAGAACGGATGGTCTATTTTGTC
>DAIUFO010000501.1:0-2307 GCA_036844545.1 Chloroflexota bacterium | reverse complement strand
TGCGATGGGAGAGGGACAAATAACCGTGGCCGGACTTCTGCCGCGGACCACTAAGCCGCGTGCTCGATCGGAAAGAGATCGGCAAAGACTACGCCGTTGCCATCAACGGTGCGCACCTGTTGGGTTTTAAAGCTGTCCGCCTGGAGGACCTTGAGGCCACGTTCCGCGAAAATACGGTCGAGCTCACCTACTTCGTCAATGCCGACCAAGTACAGCAACACCGCTTCCCGGATGTTCCGCTCAGCTTCGTCGATGGTGGCGCCTTGGCTGGCAACAACGAGGGCTGAGCACAACGCAACGTAGCCCGGTATGTCGGGCGCCGGTTCGACGTTGCATGTCAGCATGACGCAGCGGCCCTGCGAAGCGCAAGATCGGCCGGCGGTGGCGATCATTTCGCCTTGAGGATAGCGAACAGCGACTCTAAAATCAGTACCGTCTCATGTCAGCCGCCTGAATATCCAGCTTCAGTTACGCCGTTGTGTGGGCCGCTATCGGCGCGGGCGTCAGTACTGCGCGCGGTCTGAGGGCTACGATCCATAACGCCTGGCCACCGGCATTTCGGCCTGAGATGGGCTCGAAGTAAGGCCCCAGCCAAGCGGGCACTTCAGGACCGCCGAACCACAGCACCTGCTGCTGCCCAGATCGCACCGAGGGCTGCTGATAGAGGGGTTGCACCATCTCTTCGTGCGCAAAAAAGAACTGGTGGTGATAGTACGCCGGGGCCGTTACCAGAGGCAGCCACCAAATATCGGTCAGCACGACCGATTGCGGCAGGCCGATCAACGCCTCGGACCACGCAGACAGATAGGCCAGCTTGGATCGCAACTGGCCAAGGCCGCGGGCCTCAGTGGCGACGGACAAGCCCACCAGCAACACGAGCGCGAACGCCGCCGAGGCTCGGCTCAGTCCACCGCGTGGCGCCGGGCATGTGGCAATGAGGACCGCTGCGATGGGGTACACCAGCAGGGCCATGCGCGGGCCCCATTCCAGGCCGCCGCGCAGCAGGTAGGTCTGCGCGGCCGCGAACAGGATGGCGCTGGTCAGCAGCAGCCCGCTGCCGGCATGGGCGCGCACCCTCAGGAGAGCAACAGCCGCGAGCAGCATGGGAGCGCTGACAACCAGTCCGTGAGTCGCCACGATATCCATCTCGGAGAAGGCGTTCACGCCTGCCGGGAGCGCAACGGTGATGGCGCTGAGCGCCACAGCCAGCCACTTCCAGTGGCCATGCAGCGTCATCGCCAGTACGGCCAGCAAGCAGGCGAGAACCGTGAGGGCACTCCAAGGCTGCCCAACCAGCGCCGAATTCGAATCGTTGTTGAACACCCCCGCCACGATCTGATCTCCCAGCCTGATAGGGCCGGACAGCCAGCCCTGATCCGGCGAAGTCAGAGACGAAGCACTCCGTTGGGAAGCATTGGCCAGTTCTTGCAGCGGAGCCTCGCTGCTCTGCCGCCACGGCAGCTGGGCCAGCGCGATAAGGCCGGCCCCCAGCATGGCGTTCAGGGCGGTCCGAGCCAAGCCCGCGGTCCGAGACAGAGCCAGGCGATACGTGGTCCAGCCCAGCCCGCAAACCTGAGCGATCAGCATTTCGCGCCGCGGCAGCGCCCCCACTGCAATCAGGCACAAGCCTGGGGCGAACCCAGCAGGCTCGAAATACATCATGAGGACCAATCCGCCAAGCACGGCCGCCAGGGCCGGCGTGTGTTCCCAGAAGACCTCGCTGTAGAAGAAGACCGGCGTGGCCAGGGCGGTCAACAGCACGGCCAGCCAGCCCCTGCCGGCTACCCAGCGCTCGGCCAGGAGGCCGGCCAAGACGGCTGAGGCGACTCCGCCGAGCAGCGGCAGCAGCAGGAGGCCGCGCAGACCGAACAGGGTGTAGGGCAGCCAGGACAGCAGCGAGAACCACACCGGAAACGGGCCCATGACCGAGCCATTGGACTGCACACGCATGGGAGCCGGCCAGCCCCGCAGCAAGGTCAGATTCGGATCCAGGCTTCGGCCGGGGTAGGAGATCGAGGTGTCGAAGCCCAGGCCGCTCAACCTGAGGTTCACCAGCTCCAGGTAGTTTCTCACCCTGGTCGGGAGACCAGAAGGCATCCGGGCTCAGCGTGAGAGCCGCGATCAGATAGATGGCGGCCACGAACAGCGCCGCCGCCCAGAGGCGCTGCTTGGGGCTCCGCGGGCACACTCTTGCGATCAACGGCACGATCATGCGGCGTCCGGCGTCCTGGTAATTCGTGACAGCGGCGGAAGAGCCCTGATCCGTGAGTCGGAGCGTGGAGGCTTCACCCGTTGGGTGAAGCCTCG
>DAIUFO010000500.1:0-2310 GCA_036844545.1 Chloroflexota bacterium | reverse complement strand
TCGATGTCGATCGCGATGATGTCGCCTTCCCGCAGCGCGGCGATGGCCCCGCCCACGAATGCTTCGGGCGCCACGTGCCCAATGCAGAAGCCGCGCGTCCCGCCCGAGAAGCGCCCGTCCGTCATGAGGGCCACTTCTTCGCCCAGGCCTTCGCCGGTAATCGCGCCGGTGACGCCCAGCATCTCGCGCATGCCGGGGCCGCCGCGGGGGCCCTCGTAGCGGATGACCACCACGTCACCGGCCTTGATCTCCCGACGCGTGACGGCAGCCATCGCGTCTTCCTCGCAGTCGAACACGCGCGCCGGCCCGCGATGGTGCTTGCGGCCCGTGGCCGCTACCTTGATGACGCAACCTTCCGTGGCGAGGTTGCCCTTCAGGATCACCAGCCCGCCCTCGGGCTTGAGCGGCTTGTCGGGCGTCAGGACGACCTCTTGCCCGGCAGTCTCGGTGGCTGAGGCGGACTCCTCGGCCAGCGTGCGGCCCGTGACAGTGAGCTGCTTGCCGTCCATGAGCCCGGCTTCGATCATGCGCTTGGCGACCAGCTGAATGCCGCCGGCGCGGCCGAGGTCGACCGCGCCGAAGCGGCCGCCGGGCCGCATGTCCACGAAAAATGGCGTCTTGCGGCTGACGCGGTCGTAGTCGTCGATGTTCAGCGCAACGTTGGCGTCGCGGGCGATGGCCTGCCCGTGAAGCACGATGTTGGTCGAACCGCCGGTGGCGGCCGCGCCGGCGATGGCGTTCTCGAACGAGGCGCGCGTCAGGATATCCGACGGCTTGCGGTCCTGGCGCACCAGCTCCACGGCCAGCTTGCCAGCGTCCTCAGCCACCCGATCCTTCTCCGGATCGATAGCCGAAACGCTGCCCGAGCCCATGGGCGCAATGCCCAGGAACTCGATCGCCATGGCCATGGTGTTGGCGGTGTACTGGCCAGCGCACGCGCCGGCGCCAGGGCAGGCCACGTTTTCCAGCTCCAGCAGGTCGGCGTTCGACATCTTGCCGGCCGCAACGGCGCCAATAGCCTCGTAGACCGATACGATGTCGACGTCCTTGCCGCGGAAGTTGCCGGACTGAATCGCGCCGCCGTACAGCAGCAAGCCGGGGACGTCCAGCCTTGCCAGCGCCATGGCCGCGCCAGGGATGGTCTTGTCGCAGCCGACCATGCACACGAGGCCGTCGAAATAGTGGCTGCGGGCCACCAGCTCGATGGAGTCGGCGATAACTTCGCGGCTGATGAGCGAGCCCTTCATGCCCTCGGTGCCCATGGTGATGCCGTCGCTGATGGCGATGGTGTTGTACTCCATGGGCGTGCCGCCGCCGGCGCGGATGCCCCTCTTGACGTGCTCCGCCAGCTTCCGGAGGTGGAAGTTGCAAGGCATGGTCTCGATCCAGGTATTGGCGACGCCGATGATCGGCTTGCGCAGGTCCTCGTCGGTGAAGCCGATGCCTTTGAGCATGGCCCGCGCACCGGCGCGCTCGCGCCCCTGGGTGATGGTGTAACTGCGCAGATTGCCGTTCTCGCTCATGGAAGGAATTCTAGGCGCCTGCGCCAGCGGCTGGCGCACAACGGCCGCCAGCTAACCCCGCGGTAAGCCGGGGTCGAGCAACCCACTTTTCCTACGACGTGCCGCGCGCGGTGCAAGCCGTGCCTAGACTGCCGTTGTCGCTTCGCTCATAACCTGAGTCTGTAAGCGGTCTCGATCTGCCAGGGGGCGGATCGCGAGAGGGAGCCTAGGCCTCTCACACCAAGCGCCGGCGCGCAGTTGCGCGTGGCGTCATAGAGAACCGGACAGCGGTCCTATCGACATGCCATGGCGCCTTGGACAAATGCCATCAAGGGGAGCTACCGCATTGCTTCGAAACGAAGAATGGCGCCATCCCGGCGCAGTGAATCTGCAGGGCCTGTTGGGCAGTGCCAAGCCAGCCCGCCGCCTGGTGCGCCTCGTTCCGGGAGGTTTGCTGAGTGCCCTGCTGCTCGTCGGCGCTGTGGCGGTTCATCAGATGGATCGCCCGCGGAAGGTTGCCCTGGACACTTTCAGGCCTGTCCTGACGGCGCAGGACCTGATGCCGCCATCGGATGACCTTGCGCCCTCGGCGATGCGCCAGCAAGTCCTCGATCGGCGAGTCGCGGACCTATCGCTGCCCAATCCGGGCGTTGTGGAGTTGCAAGAGGAGAATCAGCTGCAGGCCGCGGCGCTGCAGCAGCAGCTTCAACTTTCGTCCAAATACTTCCAGGAAATCCAGAGCCGCGATGCGGACATTTCAAAGCTCAATCAGCAGCTGGCTGCCGTCGCCTCCCAGCTTGGCCTACCC
>DAIUFO010000499.1:1371-2318 GCA_036844545.1 Chloroflexota bacterium | reverse complement strand
CATCTGTTCGGGATGTTCGCGGGAGCAGCCGGTAAGCGAGTGAAAGGCAGGTCCTAGCTCGCCGTACAGCCGGCCCAGCTATGGCCAGGCCGTGGGCGCGCTGGCTTGCTCCAGCCGCTGCTCGATGGGCAGGCTCTCATCCCAGCGCCGGGCGGTGATCCGGCGGCCGTTGATGCCGTCGGCCTCGTTCGAGGCGAGCCACACGATAGGTGCCTGCATGACCTCCGGCACGAGCAGCGACCCGGAGTTGTAGCCACGCGTCATGTTGGTGTCCACGGCGCCGCCGGGTATCAGCACGTTGGCAGTGACACCCGTGCCGTCCAGCTCGCGGGCGAGCACCGCCATGAACGCCTCATGGCCGGCCTTTGAGGGTCCGTAGGGCATGGTCGACAGCATGGTATCCAGGCTGGTTGTGACGCCGATGATCCGTCCCCAGCCTTGGGCCCGCAGATGAGGCACGGCCGCCTTGGCCATGAAGAACGGCCCGTTGATGTTCGTGGCCATGGTCTTGGCCCAGGCGTCCGGCGACAAGTCCCAGAAGTTGAAGCGCGGGTTGATGCCCGCGTTGTTGATCAGCAGTGCAGCCCGCCAAAGTCTGCGATGGCCTGGTGCACTGCCCGCTCCGTCACCTGGTGGCATCGGCCACGATCGTCGTCACGCAATCCTTGCCGCCAGCCTGGCGCACCTCTGCCGCGGTCTTCTCCAGCGCGTCACGGTCGATGTCGACCATGGCCACCCGCCCGCCCCGACCAACGCCGGCATTCATGATGGCAAGGTCCGACTTGAGGACCTCCCACCCAACAAGCTCGATGACGCTTTCGATGAGCTCTTCGGACTCAACGTAAAGGCACATTGCAGGCGCCAAAGCTGCCTAGCTTGAACTCAAGAAGAGCCGGGGCTGCCTCGAACTCCAGCCTCGAAGTCGGCTTCGGCGGCGTACTCTATGT
>DAIUFO010000499.1:243-1361 GCA_036844545.1 Chloroflexota bacterium | reverse complement strand
TCCCGGTTACATGCCCACCAACCTGCGCGGACGCTCGACCCTCGGGCAGGGCGCGAGCCTGCCACCGCCATCGTCTATTGACCAGCCACACATCATTGCCGGGTTCGCCCCATCCGCCATCATGTCGCCAGGCTCTCCGCAGCTCGCGCGCCAGCCAGGTGAGGGAGGAGGACACCGCCCAGTTGATTCCTGGTTCGCTGTACACTGGCTCCCCGGAGGTAGCGTAGCGGCCATGGCGTGATGGTGAGTTGGATTGACCGCGCCTGCACCGGGAGCGACGCTTGGCCTTTGCTGTCTTATGGGGGCTAGGAAATCGATGTTATCGCGCGACCAACAACCCAGCATAGATTTTCAACTTGCACATCCCTTGACAGGGGTCCATCACAGGTAAGGGGAAACACAAATGGGCTTAACTAAAAATCGAAACCCTCTCCCGTTTACGGGAAAGGGCAGGGTGAGCACTCGTGGTGGTGTTGGGTGGCTCCCCGTAAGGAACGGCACAGTCTTGCTCGGGTTTGGCCTTGCGCTGAGCGTCGCGCTTACCGCCTGCGGCAGCGCGGCGACGCCCGGCAACCCGGCTCTCTCGGCAAGAGCAAATGCTGGCGGTCAAACGAGCTCGGTGCCGGCCAGCGTGGCGGTCGCCAGCTCAGCTCCTTTAGCAAAAGCTAGTCCCAGCGGCCAGACGAGCGCAGCGCCAGTCAGCGCATCCGCCCCAGCCGCCGCCACGAGCGCCAATCCCAAAACCGCTCTGAACAAGCTGACGGTTATCTATGGCACGGTGGCATCAGCGTATTTGGCGCTCTGGTACGGTCAGGACGCTGGTGTGTTCGCCAAGCACGGCCTTGACGTCCAAGGCATCGTCGTGTCCACGTCGGGTGGCGCCATGGCAGCCGCGGTGTCAGGCCAAGGAGAGATCTTTCAGGGCAACGGATCGGACGTGCTCAGCGCCGCTACGAACGGGGCTAACCTGGTCATCCTCGGGATGGTGGCTCCGGTCTACTCCTACAAGCTCATGGTCAAACCCGACATCAAGACGCCCGCCGACCTGAAGGGCAAGAAGATCGCTATCCAGGGCATCGGCGACGTAACCGACGTAGCCACCCGCGTCGCCCTCCAGA
>DAIUFO010000499.1:0-233 GCA_036844545.1 Chloroflexota bacterium | reverse complement strand
AGGCGCTGATCGAGCGACTCGCGCCTGACCACGCGGGGCAAGTCGGCATAGACCCGGACAAGGACGTGACACTCGTCCCGGTCGCCGGCGCCGCCGCCAATCGAGCCGCGGCCCTCATGGGCGGGGCGGTCGATGGCGTGCTGTCCAGCCCGCCGGACGACCTGACCCTCCAGTCCCAGGGCTTTCGGTCGTTGCTCGACCTGGCGGCGCTTGGCCTGCCCTCAGCCAACCAA
>DAIUFO010000498.1:0-2327 GCA_036844545.1 Chloroflexota bacterium | reverse complement strand
TGACAAGAGTCCCCTCTCCCGCCGCGGCGGGAGAGGGTGAGGGTGAGGGAACCTGTCGCTTCAAGTTAGCTCGAACTCGGTCATAGCCTGCCTGCTGGCGCTGCTGACCGGCCGCGGCGCTCCAGCGTGAGCACCACGGCTCCACCCCCAAGCTGCATGGGCCGATGAACCTGCCGGTTCAACCGCCGCTGGCGCCGATGCTGGCCAAGCTTCAGCCCGATATCCCCGAGGGCGACGGCTGGCTGTACGAGCCGAAGTGGGATGGCTTCCGGGCGATCGTTTTCCGTGACGGTTCCGAGCTCGAGATCGGCAGTCGCGACAAGCGGCCACTGCAGCGCTATTTCCCCGAGCTGCTGCCGGTCCTGTGCGCGATCTTGCCCGAACGCTGCGTGGTGGACGGCGAGATCATCATCGCCAACGCCGAAGGGCTTGATTTCGACTCGCTGCAGCTGCGGCTGCACCCGGCTGAATCCCGCGTCCGAAAGCTGGCGGGCGAGATTCCCGCCAGCTACGTCGCCTTCGACCTGCTGGCCCTCGGCGACACGGACCTGTGCCGTGAGCCGTTCGCACACCGTCGCCAACTTCTGGAGCAGGAGTTGTCCGGCGTCGCCGCGGCCACACTCGAGTTCCTGGCCCACATCCGCCGGTTGGAGTCGAGCGTCCTGCTGACCCCCCAGACAAGGAACACTGCCGAGGCACGCCGCTGGTTCGACGAGTTCGAGCGCGTCCGCCTCGAAGGCCTCGTTGCCAAACGTCACGATCAGCCGTATGTGCCCGGTGAGCGCACGATGGTCAAGGTCAAGCACCGCCGGACTGTCGACTGCGTGGTAGGCGGCTACCGTAAGCAGCGCACACGCGAGGGCCTAGGGGCGCTCCTGCTGGGCTTATACGACGATTCCGGTACCCTGCACTACGTAGGCCATACCTCCAGCTTTTCGCGCGCCGAGGGCCAGCATGTGCTGGACCTGCTGCGGCCGTTAGAGGGTGTCGACAGCTTTGGCCACGGCCGCACGCCCGGCGGGCTGAGCCGCTGGTCCGCCGGCAAGGCCGAAACGGAATGGGTCAACGTCGCCCCCAAGCTGGTGTGCGAAGTCAGCTTCGACTACCTGCAGGGCGACCGCTTCCGCCACGCCGCTCGTTTGGAGCGCTGGCGCGACGACAAACCCCCACGCGACTGCACCTGGGACCAGCTGCAACAGTAGGTAGATCGCGTACCATGGATAGCCTCACGCAACGACGGCCCTCTGAAGCGCCCTCCCAGGAGAAGGTAATGAAATATCTCCGACCACAACCGGCGGCCATGCTGCTGGCGATTTTCACTTTGGCGGCCTGTGGAGGCGCTGCTCCCGCGGCGCCCAGCTCTGCAGCACCGAGCACCGCTCCCGCGAGCGCCCCAGCCGCGGCCAAACCAGCGAGCCCGGTCGCCAGCGCAAAGCCCGCCACATCGGGCTCGGCCGCGGCCTCCGGCGCCGCCACCTTGAATCTGGTGCAGATCAAGGCCGGCTACCCGCAGGCAACTATCACCCAGGCGCCGCTGTTCGTGGGGATGGACGAGAGCATCTTCAAGAGCAACGGCGTGGACGCGTCCATTCAGATGATCGGCGGCCCGAACGAGATCCCCGCTGTCTTGTCGAACGAAATCCAGTTCGCGACCGTAGGAGCCACCGAGGTGGCCAACGCCGACCAGAAGGGCGCCGGGCTGGTCATGCTGGCCACCATTGTCGACTATCCGTTCTTCTGGCTCTACGCTGACAAGAAGTACAAAACGGTTCAGGATCTGGCGGGCCAGACCATTGGCATCACCGCCGCGGGCTCGTCGACGGATTCCGCGGCGCGGTTGTTCCTGAACCATTTCGGCATGCAAGGCAAGGTGAAGATCGCGCCGGCCGGCGGAACTCAGCCCAGCATCTTCGCCGCCATGACGCAAGGCGGCGTCGCCGCCGGGATTCTTTCGCCACCCGTCAGCGATAAGGCGGCCAAAGCTGGTTTTGTCGAGCTGGTCAACGGAGTGGAGCTGGGCATACCGATGAATACCGCCGGAATCGTGGTTACCCGCGCGTATCTAAAAGACCATCTGGACGTGGTCAAAAGCTATCTCAAGGGCTATCAGCAAGGCTGGTCGTTCATCGCCAACCCGGCGAATCAGGCCGAGGTCATAAAGGTGCTGGCCAAGTACACCCAATCTGATGCGGCAACAGTCGAGCCGGGTTACCAGGCCGCGTTGAAGGTGTGGCAGGCCAGTAAGACGCCCACGGTCAACGCCGAAGCGATCACCAATCTCCTCAACTTATCGGACGATCCGAACGTCCGAGCCGTTAAGCCGGCCG
>DAIUFO010000497.1:0-2363 GCA_036844545.1 Chloroflexota bacterium | reverse complement strand
AGGATGCTGCGCGCCTCGCGGGCGATCGCGAGTGCCTGGCGGGCGTTGTTCATCTTGCCCATCGAGATGTGCGCCGGCGTACACTTGCCGGCGTCCTTGAGCCGGCCGATGTGCAGCGCCAGCAGCTGCCCTTTGGTGATCTCCGTCAGCATGTTGACCAGCTTCTCCTGCGTGAGCTGATAGCCGGCGATCGGCTTGTCGAACTGCACGCGGTTGACCGCGTAGTCCAACGCTGACTCGTAGCACGCGGCAGCGGCGCCGAGGCAGCCCCAGATGATGCCGAAGCGCGCCTCGTTGAGGCAGCTCAGCGGGCCCTTCAGGCCTTCCACGCCAGGCAGCATCGCCCACGCCGGCACGCGGCAGCCCTCGAACACCAGCTCGGCCGTGAGCGAGGCCCGCAGCGACATCTTGCGCTTGATCTCGTAGGCGCTGAAGCCGGGCGTGCCCTTTTCCACCAGGAAGCCGTGGACAACGCCGTCCAGCTTGGCCCAGACCAACGCGACGTCGGCCAGGGTGCCGTTGGTGATCCAGCGCTTGCCGCCGTTGATGATGTAGCTGTCGCCGTCCTTACGAGCGGTCGTGATCATGCCGCTGGGGTTCGAGCCGAAGTCGGGCTCGGTCAGGCCGAAGCAGCCCAAGGCCTCGCCGGCCGCCATCTTCGGCAGCCAGCGCTGTTTCTGGTCATCGGAGCCGTACTTCCAGATCGGGAACATCACCAGGCTGCCCTGGACGGAGCAGAAGCTGCGCAGCCCGCCGTCGCCGCGCTCCAGCTCCTGGCAGGCGACGCCGTAGGCGACGTTGCTGAGCCCAGCGCAGCCGTAGCCGTGCAAGTGCATCCCGAACAGGCCCATCTTGCCCAGCTCAGGGATGAGCTCGCGCGGGAAGGTCGCGTTCTCGAAGTGCTCGGCGATGACCGGCAGCACTTTGTCGTCCACCAACGCTCGGACGGATTCGCCCACCAGGCGCTCCTCGGGAGAGAGCTGCTCACGGAGACCTAGGAAGTCGGTTGGGATCGGCGTGGCCATTGCCTATATCTTTTCACGCATGGTGTTGTTGGTCGCGCCGAGCAGACGGGCACTGCCGCCGGTCACGGTGCCGGCTCCGTACCGCAAGCTGATCCTCAGCGGCCGGCGAACAGCCGTCGAAGAGCAGGTGCTCACCGCGCTGAAAGCTGGCGGGGTCGATCTGATCGTGTCGGTAGGCTTCGCGGCCGCCGCGGACGGCCGCTTGAGCATGGGCGACCTGCTGCTGGCGACACGCGTCTTCGGCGGCGCGGACGTCTACCTGGACATGCCGCCGCTGCAGGCGCCCGGCGCGGTGCGCGGCAGCCTCTCGACCTTGGTGGATGAAGGCCTGGCTCCGCCGCTGCCGCGTGCACCCCGCCGCTTGCCGCCAGTGTATGCCTTCGACGACCACGGCTTCTGGGTGGCCCGCGCTGCCCAAGCCGCCAACCTCCCCTGCCTGCTGTTGCGAGCCACCCTGCTGGAGGCATCCGAAGGCCGAGAGCACGACCCACTGCTGCGCGACCTGCTCGCTGGGCGCTCGGCGCGGGCGGCGCTGCGCGCGCCGAGCCGCTGGCGCGAGGCGAGGCAGCTGCTGCGAAGCGTCGAGCACTGCCGGGCCCAGCTGGCCAGCGCGCTGGCAGTGCTGCTCGTCCTTCATGGCATGCCTCGATGAAGTACCCTTCATCGCGCCATGCCCTCCTCCACCGTAATCGGCGTCGCCGGACTGGGGTTACGCGGCCGGGCAATCGGTAATCGCTTGCGCGCGGTAGGCAGGCGCGTATTGGGCTTCGACGACGACGTGCGCGCCGCCGCCAGCTCGGGACTGCGGACCGCGGGCAGTTCGGAGCGGCTGGCCCAGGAATGCGAGGTCGAGCTCGTCGCATGCGACGGCGAACAGGCCGCGGGACTCATCGAGGAGCTGCTGGAGTTCGAGGGCATCACCAGCTTGACGACCATCGCTTTGTGCGGCGCTCTCGAGCCGCGCCGCGTCCAACAGCTCGCCGCGGCCAGCGCCGCCAAGGGCATCGCCCTGATCGACGCCCCGCTGGACGGCGGCGAGGAGGCCATCCAGACTGGCCGGGCCATCGTCTTTGCCGGCGGCAGCGAACCGGCCATCGAGAGCTGCCGCCCGCTGTTCGAGGCGTTCGGCTCCTTGGTATACGTGGGCGAAGCCGGTTCGGGGCAGATTGCCCGCACGGTGAACGACCTGCTGCGCTGGGCCAACGTACTGGCCATCCACGACGCCTTCAGCCTGGTCCGGGCCGCCGGCGCCGACCCCTCGCCGATCCGAGACGCCGTCCTCCGGGCCAGCGGCTCCAATCGGGCCCTGGAGGAATGGGGCCGGGCCGGCATCTCCGC
>DAIUFO010000496.1:1420-2371 GCA_036844545.1 Chloroflexota bacterium | reverse complement strand
CCAACTGGCTGCTGGCTATCGACGGCGGCGACGCTTTCCATGCCGTAACACTGCACGCCGAAACGCAGGCTGTGGCCGATACCAGCTGGCAGGGGGGGAGGCCGGCAGAAGCGGGCGTTGCCCTGGCCGAACGGCGGGTCAAGATCGTGGAGGGCTCATACGGCATCCGCGCCATCGCTACCGACCGCCAGGGCAACCCCATCCACCACGGCCACCTGCTGCGCGTTAAAGGCGAGCGCTTCATCCTGCCCTGCATGTCCAGCAACGTGATCCGGCCAGTGCCCGGCGTACCGGCCTACGTGTCGCGGCTGTGGCAGTTCCCGCGGGACGACAAGCACACCATCATCGTCCGCTACGTCTGCGAGCAGGCCTCGTCGGACGAGCAGCGCGAGCGCTGGACCAAGCTGTTCGAGGATGTCGTCAAGCCGCGACTGCTGAGCATCTCAAAAGAAGATGCCCTTGTGGCCGCCTCCCAGGGTGACCTGGTGAGCGCTCGCTCCAACGAGCACCTGTTCGAGCCGGACAAGGACATGTACAAGATCCGCCGGCAAATCAAGGACGCGTACCTGCGGCAGCTGGACGGCCGGCGCATCTCGCCCACACGCGAGGCGCTGGTCTTCCCGGTCGAGCCCGACTAGGAGAGCACAGTGTCCCAGAATTTCTACGACCACTGGCTCGAGTTGACGGCCAGGAGCCAGGACGAGAAGAAGCAGGCCCGCAAGGTCATCAATCCCGACGATCTGCAGTGGGTGCAGACGCGGCAAGACGCCCGGGCCGCGCTGCTGGTTGCGCCAGAGAGCGGCTTCCGCACCTGGGGAACGACCACCATGGTGGCCGAGATCCCCGAAGGCTGGCAAACCGGCCGGCACAGCCATGGCGAAGAGGCGATCTACATCCTGGAGGGCACCGGCTGCAGCGTCATCGACGGCCAGCGCTTCGATTGGGAAGCGG
>DAIUFO010000496.1:0-1410 GCA_036844545.1 Chloroflexota bacterium | reverse complement strand
CAAGATCCCGTTCGGCGCCGTGCATCAGCACT
The DNA here is from genome assembly GCA_036844545.1 of Chloroflexota bacterium. Classification (GTDB taxonomy): domain Bacteria; phylum Chloroflexota; class JAJPGV01; order JAJPGV01; family JAJPGV01; genus DATGVV01. Next base: position 1,378 of record DAIUFO010000496.1, on the reverse strand, counting down.
TCAACCTGGGCAGCGGCCCGGCGTCTTACCTCTCGGCTATGGCGCCCGATCTCGAGTACGTCTGCCTGCTGCTCGATTTGCAGCAACATGCCGACCGCGGGCCTACCACGGACCTGCCGGTCAACCTGGCCGACTCCGGTGACCACGATGCCAAGGGCCAGCGAATCATCGTCCATGCTAAGGACGCGCCCGCCACCAGCCCCAGCCAATGGCCGGCCGATTACGAGCACAACAGCTTCAGCGACACCATGCCCCGCCAGATGCGAACCGGGGCGCCCTCGCCCAACGCGCTGCGCAAGACCATCCACCTGATGTATCCCCCGCACTTCCCCGGCGGCGAAGTGGAGATGACCTCGATCTTCTGCTACGCGTCGGGCGATTATTCCCCCAAGCACGCCCACATGGAAGCCGTGCTGTACGTGCTGAGGGCGGCGGCTACAGCATCATCGACGACGAGCGCTGCGACTGGGTGAAGGGTGGCGCCTTCCACGTCCAAGGGCCTCAAACTGCCCATCAGTTCTTCGCCACCGAACCATCGAAGCTGCTGCGCGTTCACTTCGGCATCCGCTCCCATTTCTTCCAATCCGTCGCCCGCGGCAAGTTCCCCTACCTGTTCTTGGGAAGCGAAGCGGAGCGCTCCCTCGATGGCTAGACGACTTCTCCCACTGCTGTTGCTGGCCCTGCTGCTGGCCGGCTGCGGCGGCGCGGCTGCCCCAGCCGCCAAGCCGTCCACCATCAACATCAAGCTGGCGGTGGCCACTAAGAGCCTGAACGCCCTGCCCTACTACTTCGGCCTCGAGAAGGGCATCTTCGCCGCCGAAGGCGTCAACCTCGATGTCCAGGTGCTGGCGGCCAATGCCGGCATCGCCGCCGTGCTCAATGGCAACATCGACTTCACCGGCGCCGGCGGCTCGGCTATGCGCGCCGCCTTCGAAGGATCTCCGGTGCGTGGCGTCTACGTCACCATGGGTCAGCCGCTCAGCTTCCTCTACGCCAAACAGAACGTGGCCGACGTCAAGAGCCTCCGCGGCAAGAACATCGCCATTACCTCTGTGGCCGGCAGCCCGGCAGTCATGATTAAGGCCATCCTCAACTCGTCGGGCCTTGACCCGCAGAAGGACGTGAGCTGGTGGGCACCCAAAACAGCGAGACGGCCTGGACGGCGCTGAAAGGCGGTAGCGTCGACGCCGCTATCCTGACGCCGCCGTTCGACGCCATGGCGGCCAACGCCGGCTTCCACCTGCTGGCGTCCGCCGGCGACTTCATGAAGGGCACCCAGACCGAGCTGGCGACTTCCGTCAAGCTGATTGACAGCGATCCCGACAAGGTCAAGCGCATGCTGCGCGGCAGCCTCAAGTCCGCCAGCTACGTCCTTAAC
>DAIUFO010000495.1:0-2380 GCA_036844545.1 Chloroflexota bacterium | reverse complement strand
TCAGCCTGCTCCTGCTGGCCGTGCTCCTCGCCGCCTGCGGCAGCACCGCGCCCGCCCCCACCGTCGCCTCCGCGCCGCCCACCAAGATCACTGTTGGCCTCAGCCAAACGATCGCCCAATTCCTCCCTGCCTGGGTAGCCAAGGACGCCGGCATCTACCAACGCCACGGCCTCGAGGTCGATCAGCGCACCTCCGTAGCCACCACCATCATGGCCTCGCTGCTTGCGGGCGAGCTGACGCTGGCCGTCACCGGCGGGGCCGAGACCCTCAACGCCACCGCCAATGGCGCCGACCTGATGGTCGTCGGCAACCTCGCCCCCGTGGCAGCCCTCAAATTCGTGGTGCCCGCCAGCATCATCTCCAAGGAAGGCCTCGTCGGCAAGAAAGTCGGCATCACCCGCCTCGGCTCAACCACCCACAGTAACTCCCGCGCGCTGTTCCAGCGCATCGGCCTGGACCCGGACAAAGACGTCGCCTACGTGCAGTTGGACAACGCCCCCGTGGAAGCGGCAGCGCTCGTTTCCGGCCAGATCCAAGGAGCCCTATTGGCGCCGCCTGAGAACACCAAGCTCGAAGCGCAGGGCTTCCACGTCCTCTACGACCTCGGCGAGCTGAAGTTCCCAGCCACCGGCCAGCTGATCGTCATGCCCCGGGCGTGGCTCAACACCCACCGCGACACCGCCCAACAGTTCGTCGACAGCCTGGTGGACGCCATGTCGTACATCCGCCAGAACAAGCCCGCCGCCGTCGCCAGCCTCAAAACCGGCATGAAACTCGACGATCCGGCCGTCCTCAGCGGCGTCTACGACTACTTCGTCAGCTCCATCCTGGCGCCCATCCCCTACGCCCAGCCCGAGCAGCTCACCAACGACCTCGCCGTCGTCAACCAGCAAACCGGCAAGCTCCAAGGCTTCGACCCCACCAAGATCATCGACAGCTCCCTCGTCAAAAGTGCCGTCGACCGCGGCTTGGCAAAGCCCTGAGCCATGAACATCCGCACCATCACGCCCACGAGCACGGCCACGACCACCCCAGCCTCAAGGCCCTCATCAGCAACTTCAGCACCTACGACGCCCCCTTCCTCGAGAAAGTGCGCCTGGCCCTCCGCAACAACTTCTACAAGCTCCGCACTCGCTCCAACTGCTGCGGCAACCCCGGCCAACCCGCAGGTTCGAGAACTTGCTCCTCAGTGATGCCGCGCTGCCCCAGGATCTCGTGGAACAGCCATCCTCCTATCGCTGCATCGGCGTGAAGAGGGATCGTCGTGGCCCGCCCGTCCGGGTGACGCCAGCGAGCGTGGCTACCCTTCTGTCGCACCTTCTCAAAGCCGAGCTTACGAGCTGCGCGTTCGAGGTCACGCGCCTTAGCCGGCACGAGCGACGGTTAGTTCGACATCCGCGGGGAAGGGACGAGCGGCTTCTTTGTATTCCTCCGCGATCATCCGGAACACGTGGGCGAGCTCGGAGCGAGCCTCTTCCTGTGTCTGCCCCCACGCGTGGCAGCCCTGAATCGCTGGAACATAGGCCACGAATGTCCCATTGTCATCCGGGCGAACGACGATGGTGTAATCCTGGAGTGTCCTCACGATCTGCCCTTCAGCGTTGACTGCCCTTCAGTTGCCTGCTCTGTATTCTATCCCTGCCAGACCACTCGCCGTCAAGGCAGGCAAGTTCTCTTCGAGCGCCGTTCGGGAGCCTGCTGCGCTCGATTCGCCGCGGGTCTGAGGCAACTGCCAGTGCTGTCCCCTGATAAGCATCCTGACGTTGTTCAATATCGACCTTTTCCCCCAATGACAAGGACGACCATCCCGTCAAGGCTTACTCGCAAAAGGCAGCGACACTTGATCTCTACGAAGACAACATCGAGTCGTACAAACGCCTGAGACCGATTCTCAAGGAGATCCTGGTACTCCACGACATCATTCGTCATGATGCTAGGACGGCCTGGAATGATTCCACAGGCGGCCGCGCAACTGCCTTTGGCGGGACGGCTGCCAGCGTGGGACTGGGGGCCAGAGAAGGCGCCACCTGCTCGATTGGGCTGGCAGCTGGCGGTGGCGACGACCGCGGCTGGCCCGTGGTGGCACAGCCGGCCGTCACCAGGCTTGCAATAAGAGCCAGGGCTGGAAAGATACGCCGGATATTCATGGCTATGCCTTTTGCCGGGTTACCCGCGGCAAGCGTTGGTTATTGCTGGAGCTGGCCGTGCCCGCCACCGGTCTTGGGCAGCGAGCCGGGAATGTCAGCGGCGGCTACCTGCGACTCTGGCGCCTGCTGAATGGTTGCGCCCGCTGCATCTGCCGTGAAAGGCAGGGCGGCGAACCCCGGCACGCCTGGGGCGCTGATGGTTGCACCCTCTACCAGGCCGCTCAGCGGTACGC
>DAIUFO010000494.1:0-2393 GCA_036844545.1 Chloroflexota bacterium | reverse complement strand
GCGTCGTGCTTAGGGGGTTCCCGTTGCGCCGTCCGGCGGCGGCCACAATCGCAGGTCAGGCCAGCCCTGCCCGTTTTGAGCAGCCTTCGCGTTATCTGTCATGAACCGCGAGTAATCCCCAAGCAGAATTGTCATCTCCTTAGCTGTCTGCTCCATTTCACGGACCAATTGCACCGACCCGCGGTACCCGACCAGAGCCTTTTCGTGCGGGCGTGAGTTACCGCGTCAGCGCATCGATATTCACGTACAGCACATAGACCGCGACCACAACGATGACCGCCGCGAAGACGCGGGTCAAGGTCGATTTGCGGTCGCCGAGGCGAGTCGCTCCGGCTGCCCCCAGGAGGCCACCGGCGAAGCCACCTACGATGTACTCCGCGGCAACCCGCCAGTCGACCAGCCCCGAGAGCGCATAGGAAGCGGCCGTGGTGACACCGAAGGTGCCAACCGAGAACAGCGAGGTGCCGACAGCACTCAGCATCGACATGTCGGTGGCGAAAATCAGACCCGGCACGATGAGGAAGCCGCCGCCGATGCCGAAGAAGCCCGACAGCAGACCTACGCCGAACCCCGTGGGCAACAAACGCCCCCAGCGAGTGACGCCGGCCGGTTTGGCCAATGAAGCGTCGAGGCGGCGCAGCATCAGGCCAGCCACGGCCAGCATGAGCAGCGCGAACAGGAACAGGAGTTGCTTTCCAGGAAGAATCTTCCCCAGCGTCGAGCCGGCGGTGGCGCCGAGGATACCCGGCAGTGCGAAGGCAATGCCCGGACGCCAGCGGACGTTGCCGGCGCGCCAATGGGGCAATAGGTTCAGGTAGGCGGTCACACCTACGGCCAGGGCCGTGGTGCCGATGACGACGTGCGCGTCCGGGTAGCCGACCAGGTACAGCAGCAGCGGCACGGCCAGGATGGACCCGCCGCCGCCTATCAGGCCCAGCGAAAAGCCGACGGCCACTCCCGACGCGACAGCCAGGATCTGCTGGACGAATGTCAGCGAAGCGAGCACGCTGGTGGCCGCGAATGGTCCGGCCGAGCTTAGTCGCGCTGTATTGGCAGGCCCTGTCGCTGCCAGGCCATCGTTCCGCCGGCCACGCTTGCCACTTCAGTGTGGCCGGCATGCTGAGCCTGTCTGGCCGCCGTGAGGCTGCGGTTGCCGCCACGGCAGACGAACAGCAGCTCTCGATCAGCCGGCAGTTCATGGAGCCGCGCGGCGAGCTGGTCCAGCGGAATGTGGATGGCGCCCGCCACGTGCCCCTCGCTCCATTCGTCCGGCCGGCGTACGTCAACCACCAGCGCGCCGGCATCCTGGCGGCGTTTCGCCTCCGTCGCATCGACCTCGGAGACCTTCCCGCCCAGCAAGCGGCCTAACAGGCTCATGAGAACCGGGCCACGTGTGCCCGAACCTGGTCCAGCGCACCGGCAGGAAACGGCTGAACACCACCCAGCGGCCCGGCGCCAATCGTTGCCTCGGCGGCTTCCTCCATGGCGACGATCAGTTGCGCCGTCGCCTGCACCGTCGGGCCGAAGGCCAGCAGACCGTGGTTGGCCAGCAGGATGGCCCGTACACCAGGATGTCGCCGCAGCGTATCGGCGATCGCGCGCACGGATGCGTCTGAACCGCGAGGTCCCCAGTCGGCGACGGGGATATCTTCGACGACTTCGTGGCGCAGCAGCGCCTCGTAGGCGCAGGGCAGCGGTGCGTGTGCCAGCGCGAAGCTGGTGACATGGGGCGAGTGGGTGTGGATGACTGCCCTGGCGTCCTGACGCTGGCGGTACACCGCCGCGTGCATACTGACGATCTCGGCTGCCACGGGCTGGAGGGTTCCATCCACTGCTTGGCCGTCGAAGTCGACAACCGTCAGGTCGTCCGGACCCAACTCGGAAATCGTTCCTTTGGAGGTGAGCAGCATGCGTTCGCCCTCCGGCAGCCGAACGCTTACATTGCCATGCCCACTGTGGGACATGACACCTGCTTGAAAGAGGAGGCGCACTCCTCGGACGACGTCCTCGCGCAGTTCTCGTTCGCTGTCGCTCATGACCTGCTCCTTATCGGGGTTGTGTGCGTGCTGTCGCCTGTCAGCCGCAGGCCGCTGTCACCATCGTTGTCGGCCACGGTCCATCTCTCGCGGCCTATCCGGGCTGGCTGATCGGCCCGGTAGCTCCGCGCTATCGCCAAGGCGCTGGCGATGCCCACTGCCAGGTTGGTGGCCATGATGCCGGCCACCAGGGCCGCGGACGGCAGACCCGTGCGAAACGGACCGGACAAGACATCCGGGAGATGCAGGATGCCCGCGCCGGCAAACCAGAAGGCCGCCAGGCCAATTGAGAGCAGGTAGCCAGCGCGTACCATCCGAGTCGACGCGGCTATCGCGGCTGCCTGCAGGGCCACCAGC
>DAIUFO010000493.1:0-2427 GCA_036844545.1 Chloroflexota bacterium | reverse complement strand
GCCGGGCGTGCTGCACGGCGCCCGCAGCCATGTCCTCCAGAACGAGCACGGCCAAATCGCCGAAACTCACAGCATCTCCGCCGGCCTTGATTATCCCGGCGTCGGCCCCGAGCACAGCTACCTCAAGGACTCCGGCCGCGCCCGCTACGTAGCGGTCGAGGACGGCCCCGCCCTGAAAGCCTTCGACCAGCTCTGCCGGCTGGAAGGCATTATCCCCGCCCTCGAGCCCAGCCACGCCCTGGCCTACCTGCCCGCCCTCGCCCGCGAAGCCCCCGGCGCACTCGTCGTCGTCACGCTCTCCGGCCGCGGCGACAAAGACGTCGACTCTTACGCCAAAGCCACCGGCCAGCAGCTTTGAGCCGGCTCAGCCAAGCCTTCAAGCCAGGCGAGCTGGCGCTCTTCCCCTACCTGACCGCCGGCTTCCCGGATCCGAATACCAGCGGCGAGCTCATCAAAGCAATGGTGAACGCCGGCGCCGACGGCCTCGAAGTCGGCGTGCCCTTCTCCGACCCCATGGCGGATGGCCTCACACAGCAGCGCGCCAACCAACGGGCGCTGCAGCAGGGGGCCAGCATCCTCACCGCCCTGCATCTGGCGAACTGGGCGCGGCAAGCCAGCCCAACGGTGGCCATCACCTTCATGAGCTACTACAACCCCATCCTGGCCTACGGCGAGGAAGCCTTCTGCCAGGCCGCCGCCGAGACCGGCGCCGACGCCATCATCGTGCCCGACCTGCCGCCCGAGGAATCCAATCCCCTCCAGGCAGCCTGCCAAAGGTCCGGCTTGGCCTACGTCTACATGCTCAGCCCGAACACCACACCCAAGCGCATCCAGCTCGTAGCCGAGTTGGCCAGCGGCTTCATCTACTGCGTGGCGCTGGTCGGCGTCACCGGCGCCCGGACCGACCTCTCCAATGACCTTGCCGCTTTCCTAGCTCGAGTCAGAAAAGCCACCCAGGTCCCGCTGGTGGTTGGCTTCGGCATCTCCAGCCCGGACCATGTGCGCGCCATGCGCGGCCAAGCCGACGGCGTCATCGTAGCCAGTGCCCTGACTGACCTGATCGACTCCACCCCACCACAGCGCCGCTGCGAGGCCGTCGCCCAGCGCATCCGCGAGCTCAAGTCGGCGGCCACGGAGGCACAGCCGGCCTAAGCTTGCAAAAACTCCCCTCCAATCAACAGCTTAAGCCGGAGCCGGAGCCGGAGCCAGCGTCCCGGACCGGCCGCGCACGCGGCGGTCCACGGCGATACCCGAGCGCATCAGCCACGAGTCGACGCGCGACCGCAGCTGCGTGGGCGCGAAGGGCTCGATCAGCACGTCCGAGGCGCCGCGATCGAACGCCTCCTGTGCTTCCTCGAAGCTGCCCGCCGGCACCACGCTGATGACGGGCACGTTGCGCTTGTTCTCGCGTTCCATGAACTCGCCAACGCTAGGGTCCCAGCCCGCCAGCCCATACTCCAGCAGGACCAGGTGCGGCTGGAAGTCAGCCAAGTCGCGGCCGTCGCGCGAATTCAGCGCGTTCATGCCCACCACTTCATAGTGGTCTTGCGCCAAGGCCTTCCAAGCCACTCGCATGAACTCGTCGCGCGCGCCGACGACGGCGATCCGCACCCGAGCGTGGAATTCGGGCATGCACCGCTCCAGGGCCGGCACCTCGCCGAGCTGTTCGTCGTCGAGGTCGAGGCTGAGGCCTTCCGCGGCCGCCAGCACCTCCATGTCCGGTGCTTCTTCCTGGGCGCGCTTTTGCGCCAGCTGCTCCAGCACCGCCACCGCGCTGTCGATGCGCGTAGGGTCGTGATGGAACAGCACCAGCGTGCCCACCCCCGCGCTGACGGCGATGTCCATGGCGTAGTCGGGCGTGCCATGGCCCCAGCCAACCCTGCTGGGATACTCATGCGCCGTGTACTGCGAGTCCATGATCAGGATGTCGGCGCCCTTGACGAATCCAGCCAGCTCCTCATCCCGCCGGTGCAGGAACTTGCGGCTGTCCGGCGCCCAGGCCCGCGCCTGCTGCGAGAAGGGCTCGGTGTCCGTGGCGTACACCACAGTCCGGCCGAAGGCCTCGATCTTGTAGGCCACGGCCATGATGGTGTGGTTCAAGTAGTACGTGCTGACGGCCGCTGAGCCCACGGGGAACTTCTCCTCCCGGACCTCCTGATAGTGGATGTCCGCCGCCAGCTGCTCCAGGCCAATCGGGAAGTAGCGGTATTGCATCTGCCCCGCCAGCGTTTCGCTCAGGCGGTTCGTATGCTCGTGAGGGCCAATGATCGTGAACCTATGCTGAGGAGCAAACAACGGAGCAAAGAAGGGGAAACCCTGGATGTGGTCCCAATGCGAGTGCGTCAGTAGGACCGTCGCGTTGATGGGCTGGCCTGCCGCCATCAGGTGCCGCCCCAGCTCGCGCAGGCCCGTGCCGCAGTCCAGGAT
>DAIUFO010000492.1:0-2433 GCA_036844545.1 Chloroflexota bacterium | reverse complement strand
ATGCCCGTGCTCGGGGGCGATAGGATGCCGCCCGCCGCGGTGCCCTGCTCCACAGCCGCCAGCACACCCTGCATTTGGCCTGATGGCTGCAGCTTGACCTTGTCCAGCAGGCCGTAACGCGTGAGGAAGATCTTGGCCGCCGCCTCGGTCGACGAGCCCGCCGTGGTGATGGCCACGCTCTTGCCGGCCAGCTGCTGGGCATCGGTCGTGGACTTTGGGGCGTTGAGCGAGAACAGCGGTACGTTGGAGGCGGTGGCAAGCATGACCAGCGAGGCGCCGCTCAGATCGGCATCCGCCACTTCATTGCCACCGGGCGTGCCGAACTGGATTTCTCCGGAAGTCATGGCCGGCACCTGCTGCGGACCGGCAATCTGGCCGATGCTGACATCCAAGCCGTGCTTTTGGTAGAAGCCCTGGTCGGCGGCGACGTAAATTGGCGTGGCCGCGGCGCTCACCTGCGAGAAGGCGAGCTTCACCCGCGTCAAGCCGCTGGCGGCGGCGCTGCCGGCCGGCTTGGCCGAGGCGGAGGCTGAGCCGCTCGCCACCGGCTTGGCCGGGGCGCTGGCAGCGGCTGCCGGCTTGCTCACGGGGGCGCTGCTGGCCGGCGCGGCAGGGCTGGAGCTGGCCGGCGCGGCTGCTCCGCCGCCACAGGCGGCGAGGGCCAGCGCGCACAGCGCAACGGGCAAAAGGCTTGGTAGACGGGACAGAATCATACGAGTGAACCTCCAGACTGGGGACGCTGCACGTTCGGACGTTTGACCCCCTACTGTACCAGCCACGCCAGGCTAGGGTTTCAGCCCAAGCAACTTTGATCCGAAGAACATCGGCGGCAAGCTCTTCACGATCGCCTGGTAGTCGTCGCGGGCAAAGTCAGCCAGCCGAAGCTGGGGATTGATCGGCCGAACACGCTCGAATTGAGCTCGTTTTTCGGCATCCGCGGGCGGCGGAATGGTGGCGTCGATCAGCATTTTGGAGCCGTAGCGCTGCCAAAACGGGGTGCCCGGCGCGCCCAATTCGGGCAGGATGGCGTCCATCGCGTGGTTGTGGGTGTTGGGAATGATCACCACATCCTCAGCTGGGTTCACCCGAGTGGCCATGGCCCACAACAGCTCGGAATGGTTGAAGATGTCCACGTCCTGGTCTACGGCGATGGCCCACTTTGGGTGCTGGTATTCCGACGAAAGCGCGGCCATGAGCAAGTTCTTGGCTTCGCCGTAGTAGCGCGGCGTCATCTGGATGGCCAGCCCGAACACGCCGGGCAGGGCCATAACGTTGTGCAGGTTCGGCCCGCCGCCGATGTCTTTGAGCCGGCGATAGATCGTCGCGCTCATGGGGATCTTGTGGAACACGCAGCCTTCCATCTCCGAGCCGTTTTGGAGGTTCTTGAAGATGGCGTCGTGCCGCCGGGTCATGGCGGTGTACTCGATCACCGGGTTCTGGCCAGTGCCGGTGATGTAGTAGTCCTGGAATTCGGAGAACGGTCCCTCATCTTCCCGGTAGTGCGGCGGCACGAAGCCCTCCAGCACCAGCTCGGCGTCGGCGGGAACCTCCAGGTCGACGGTCTCGCATTTCACCAGTTTCACCGGGTGGCCCAAGTAACCCCCGGCAATCTCGAACTCGTCCACGCCATAGGCAGTGGTCGTGGAGGCGGCGGCGTAGTACAAAGGGTAGTGGCCGATGAAGATGGCGATCGGCATCGGCTCGTTGCGTTCCTGGTACTTGAGGTAATTGCGCCAGGCATGGCGAGGGTAGAACAGGATACCGGTCTTATTTGGGCCTTTGATCTGCAGGCGGTGGAAGCTGAGGTTCCGTTGCCCGGTATCGGGGTCCTTGGTCACCACCAGGCCCGAGCCGATGACCGGCCCGCCGTCGCGCTGGCCAGCCACGTGGACCGGCAGCTCGCACAGATCGAACTCGCCTTTTCGGAGCTTGACTTCCTTCACCGGCCCGTCGCCGACCATCTCCGGTGGGATGCGCTTACCCATACGCTCGGCCACCAGCGGCACCACTGTGTCCTCGCGCGCGCCAAAGGCGAGGGCCGCCTGGCGGACATTCGCGGGCGCCTGGCCGAGAGACCGCCAGCCGTGCGGCAGGTTCTCGAAGAACAGCGCCTTCTCACGGCTCTGGTACAGGAGGGCGCCCATCTGCGTGTGCGGGTCCACCGGCTTGTCGATGCGGATCAGCTCGCCGGCGTCGTCCAGCTCCTGAATCCAGGTGCGGAGGTCTTTGCTCGTTTCCATTGGCCTAGGATAGACTGCCCTTCCAGCGCGCGAACCGCTGGCTAGTCCAGTGTCACGGAAGTTGTTGATCCACTCAGAGGCGGCGCAGCTGTCCCTCTCCAACCGCGGCGGGAGAGGCTAGGTGAGGGCTCCCTCGGGCTTCCTCGGCGCGCGTCGATGGAGCTGCCACATGCCGCATTGGGCAGGTGCCCTC
>DAIUFO010000491.1:0-2455 GCA_036844545.1 Chloroflexota bacterium | reverse complement strand
TCTGGGTGTCGCCGATGTGGACCATCACCGGCGTGCCGGATGCCTCGCCGGCCTCGATCGCCAGCGCCAGCGCCTCCGGGCCGTGGTCGGCCACTTTTTCGTGCAGCCGCACCTTGATCCCGACGGCGACGTCCGGATGCTCCTTGACGGCTTGGGCTGCCCCTTCGGGATCGGCGAAGCGCAGGTCCTCCAGCTCGCCCGGCCCGTTCAGGACGCCATGCTGGGCCACGCACACGAAGGCCAGCATCCGCGTGCGCGCCGGCTCGGCGATGAAGCGCTTGAACCCGAGGAAGTTGACAGGACCGGACGAGCCGGCGTCCACGGCAGTGGTGACGCCGCTGGCGAGGCAGATGGGGTCCGCGTCGAAGCCGTAGGGGTTCACGCCCCAGTAGCTGTGGACGTGGAAGTCGATCAGACCGGGAGTCACAAAGCAGCCGCGAGCGTCCAGTACCCTGCCGGCGCCGCTGCGCGGCAGGTTGGGCCGCACGTCTGTGACGCGGCCGGCCGCGATGCCGACATCGAGGGCCTCTTGGCGGCCTGAGGCCGGGTCCAGCACGGTCCCGCCAGCCAACAGAAGGTCGAAAACGGTACCCATGAGCGCCCGGCATTATATGCTGGGGGCGATGACCAGACGAATTGCCCCATTCGCCCTTCTCGGATTGCTCGCGCTATCGGCTTGCGGTGGCGGCAGCGCCGCCGCGCCAGCCTCCAGCAACGCCGGAACCGGCGCTCCGGCCCAAACCGGCGCGCCTTCGACGCCGGAGCAGCTCGCCGCCTACCAGGGCAGCGACCGCCAGCAGGTCCTCGAAGCCGGCGCCAAGAAAGAGGGCACGCTCACCTGGTACACGTCGCTGGCCGGCCCCATCATCGACTCGCTTGCCGCCGGCTTCAAGGCCAAGTACCCCTATCTGAAGGTCGACATCTTCCGGGGCGACGAGAGTGTCCTGATGACGCGCGCGCTCCAGGAGGCTCAAGCCGGTAAGCCCGTATTCGATACCATCGAAGTTACGCCGACGACGTCTCGCCTGCTGGCCGAGGCCAAGCTGCTGGCGCCGTACTCATCGCCTACTGCCGCCAAGCTGCCCGAGGTCTTGAAAACTCCCGGCGCCAACGGCCTGACGGTCAACGCCAGCGACCGCATCTCCTACATCGGTTTCGGCTACAACACCAAGCTCATCCCCGCCGACGCCGTGCCCAAGAAAACCGACGACCTGATGAACCCGGCCCTGGCCGGCAAGCTTACCCTAGCCGGCAGCACCACCGGCAACCGCTGGGCTGCCTCGGTGCTGCACCTCATGGGCGACGACAAAGGTCGGAAGTGGCTGGCCGACTTCGCCGCCAAGCAGAAGCCAACGGTCCAACAGGTGTCCGGCAAGGCGGTGCTGGACCTGATCGCCAAGGGCGAGTTGCCGGCTTCGCCCACCATCTTCCTGGACCACGTGGAGCAGGCTAAGGCCACCGGCCAGCCGGTCGAATGGGTGCCTCTCGAGCCGGTGGTCGGCAACGCCGGCCAGGTGTCGTTTGACGTAAAGGCGCCTCACCCCAATGCCGGCCTGCTGTACGTCGACTACCTGCTGGGCGACGGCCAGGAGGTTCTCCGTCAGAACAGCTACTTCCCGGCCACCGAGAAAGTCCCATTCAACGTCTGGATCCCCGAGACCGGCAGGACCGCCGCCCAGGTCGAGCAGGACGCCAAAGACTGGGCCGACCTATTCAAGGCCGACTTCCGCTAGGAGAGCTGATATGCCAACCATCGACGCCGACGCCCATGTCATCGAGACCGAGCACACCTGGGACTACCTGGAGGGCGACGACAAGCGGTTCCGGCCAATTCCGTCCCAGGTCGACCTCCCCAATGGCCGCAAGCAGCAGTTCTGGGTGCTGGACGGCCGGCTGATCCCCGGCCGCGACAACGTCGGGCAGGATACGCCCCAGGAGGCGCGCGAGCTGGTCGACATCGACCGCCGGCTGAAGCATATGGACGAGCTGGGCGTGGACGTGCAGGTGCTCTACCCCACGCTGTTCCTGCGGCCCATCACCAAGCGGCCGGACGCCGAGCTGGCGCTGTGCCGTGCCTACAACCGCTGGCTGGCTGACATCTGGCGCAGAGGCAAGGGCCGCCTCCGCTGGGCGGTGCAGCTGCCTTTGCTGAGCATGGATGAGGCGCTGGAGGAGCTGCGCTGGTCCAAGGACAACGGCGCCTGCGCGGTGTTCATGCGCGGTTTGGAAACCCATTTCCCGCTGCACAACCCGTACTTCTTCCCACTGTACGAGGAGGCCAGCCGCTTGGGCATGCCCATCGGCGTCCACTCCGGCATCGGCAACTTCGAGGTGGTGGAGGCGTTAGGCCCGGAGGACACCTTCCGTGGGGCCAAGCTGATGGTCATCGGCGCCATCCACGCGCTGCTGATGCACGGCGTGCCTGCCCGCTTTCCCAAGCTGCGCTTCGGCGCCA
>DAIUFO010000490.1:0-2459 GCA_036844545.1 Chloroflexota bacterium | reverse complement strand
CCGACCTCAAGGGCGCACAGTTCGTGATTGTGGCCGGCTTCGTGGACAAGCTGGGCCAGCAGATCTACACCATTCCGTCCATCACCACGCCCGATCAGCTCAAGGGCAAGGCCCTCGGCGTCACCAATTTCGGCGCCATCACGCATGTGGCCGGCCGGGTGGCAGCAGAGCACTTCGGCCTGAAGGGCCAGGTCAACTTCATCGCCACCGGCGGGCCGCCGGAAACGATAGCGGCTATCAAGGTGGGCAAGGTGCAGGGGGGCGTCTTCTCGCCGCCGCAGAGCTTCCAGGCTGAGGCACAGGGCCTCCACATGCTCATCGACGTGGCGAAGATCGATGTGAAGTCGCAGACGTCTGCCGTGGCCACTACCCGCAAATATGCCAGCGAGCATCCCGATGTCGTGGAGCGCTACGTCCGCGCAGCCATCGAGGGTTCGCACCGAATCATCACCGACCGGCAGCTAGGGGACCAAGCCATTGCCAAGTACGGCGGTGTCACAGACGCCGGGCTGGTCGATAAGACCTATGACTACTACAAAGACCAGTGGGGCAAGGACGGCTCCCCCACGCTGGAAGGCATCCAGCAAAACCTGGACATGGCCTCCGATACCATCCCCGAGGCCAAGAATGCCAAACCCGAGCAGTTCGTGGACATGACCTTCGTCCAGAAAATCAAGGCCAGCGGCTTGCTGGACCAGCTGTGGGGGCGGGGCTGAGTTCGGATGCAGGCCTTGACCGATGCCCTGCGGATTAGCGCGGCGCAGCATGATCACCTGTGCCCCAGACAGGTGCTTGGCGTCCGGATTGGGCTGCTCGGTGGTGAGCTGCTTGAGCTGGAGCTGCCGCGCCGTGACAAGCGGTTGATTGTGATCGCCGAGACCGACGGCTGCTTCGTGGACGGCGTGGCGGCCGCGACCGGCTGCTCGGTAGGGCACCGCACTCTTCGCGTCGAGGATATCGGCAAGGCCGCGGTGACGCTGGTTGACGTCGAGACGGAGCGCGCCGTCCGCCTTTGCGCCGCGCCGGAGGCGCGAGGCATAGCCCGGCGTTACGCCCCGGAGGCCAATACGCCGTGGCAGGCATACTTGGTTGGCTACCAGCGTATGCCGGCCGAGGTGCTGTTGACCTGGCGCGCCGTGCGCCTCGTGACACCGGCCACGTCATTGCTGAGCAGGCCGGGGTGCCGAGCGGTCTGCGACTCGTGCGGAGAGGAGGTCATCAACGAGCGGGAGGTCGCGACAGTCGGACTGGTGCTCTGCCGGAGCTGCGCCGGCAGTCGCTATTACGTGGAGCTGTCGGGGCCGGACGGCGCCGCGCAGGAGCGCGCAGTCTCAACAGCGTGTGACGCCGTGGCGGGTCTTCCTGCGTGAGTCTGCCCCCGGGCTCCAGGGCTCGCGTTAGCCTGGGGGACGATAGCATCGACAATTCGTTACGTCGCAGTTCACGCGCTATCCATGCTGCCCAGAGCAGATTGCTCACCAGATGGGATTTTGGTGGTTCCAGGGTCAGTGGGCTTTCGAGCAGGCCAGCCTCGCGATTCGGCCGGCGGACGGGTTGATCGCGGCCGCTATCTACGTAGGCACTCTCCTGCTCGTGCTCGCTGCCGCGGTGGTCCGCAGCCGGCATGAGGATCCCGTCGAGCAGGGCAAGTCGGTTACCGGGTGGCCGTCGGTCGAGGCGATTGAGTTCCTGACGCCGCGCGAGCTCGTCCTGGTGCTGCACCACCTCAGCGAGGTGGGCCAGAGCTATGCCGACCACGAGGCCTGCGAAACCTTTGCCAGCCTGCTCCGGGACCAGCTGCGCCAGATCGAATGCCGGCCCGCCGAGCAGCAGGCCAATCTGGGGTGAGGACCAAGACGATGAGAGCGACCTTTGCTCTGCCCGAGTTCCATCGCCGTGGCACTGAGACCGCGAAGGCTGTCGTCGGGGTCATGGACGGCAGTGACTGGCTGCAAAAGTTCCTGGACATGCACCGGCCGGATGCGGTGCGCGTTCTGGACTTTCCGCAAGCCGTCGAGCATCTGGCCACGGCAGCTCAGGCCTCCTTCGGCTCAGGCACACCGGCCACCCAGGCGTGGCTCGACGAGCACGCCGCGGTCCTCCGTGGCGGGGGATCCCGACACCATGCGGGCTGCCCTGAAGGCGCTGCCCACGGCGGCGGCCACTGACCCGCCGCAGGCCAGGACCGTTCGGGACAACACGCTCGCCTCATGAAACGGCGTGACCAGATCGTCTATGCCAGCTTCCAAGCCAACGGCTATCCCATTGGCAGTGGCATCGTCGAAAGCGCCAATAAACCGGTCGTTGAGGCGCGCCTGAAGGGGCAGTGGCATGCACTGGGCCGACGATCATGTCAACCCCGTGTTGAGTTTGCGCACGAGCTTGTGCAGCGGCTCTTGGCCAGAGATGTGGCGCCAGATTGCGCCGGCCCAGCGGGCCGACGCCCGGGCACGCGCCGA
>DAIUFO010000489.1:733-2462 GCA_036844545.1 Chloroflexota bacterium | reverse complement strand
GCCTGAGAGCCTACGAGGCATCCGCCTTGACTTGAGACCGGGCCAGGCCGTCGCCCTGATGGGCCCCAACGGAGCCGGCAAGAGCACGCTGGCCCGCCATCTGAACGGGTTGCTCCGGCCAAGCTCGGGGCGCGTGCTGCTCAACAACCGCGACATTCGCACCATCCCGGTCGCCGAGCTGGCCAGGACCAGCGGCTACGTGTTCCAGAACCCGCTGCACCAGCTGTTCACCAATACCGTGCGAGAGGAGATTGCGCTCGGCCTGCGCCACCTCAGGAAGCCGGCACGCGAGCGTCGCATCGACGAAACGCTGCAGCGTTTCGGCCTGGAGCCGTACCGGGAGCGACATCCCCTCGCCCTGAGCGAGGGCCAGCGAAAACGGGTCGCTCTCGCGGCGGTGCTCGCCAGCGACCCGCGCGTCGTCGTGCTCGACGAGCCGACGCTCGGCCAGGACGCCGTCGAAAAGGGGCGGCTCATCGCACTGATCCAGGGCCTGCGCGACGAAGGCAAAACCATTCTCGTCATCACTCACGATGTAGAGTTCGGGGTTGCCAGCTGCGACCGTCTGGCTATTATGCAGGAGGGCCGCATTCGCCACGAAGGGCCGGCCGGCGAAGTTGTTAAAGACGAGCAGGCGTTCATCGCTGCTCGCCTTATGCCACCGCAGATGCCTGCGCTGGGGAAAGTCTTGGGCTGGCCGGGCGACGTTCTCAGCGTCCAAAGCGCCTTCGCGCAGCTCAGGCCAGCGGCCCCAGTCGATGACCGTGGCCGCCGCGGGGACTGCTGACGTGCGAGCTCGACCGTGATCCTGCACACCTTTCCGCGGCGGCAGGCCAATGCGCAGCTCGATCCGAGAGCCAAGCTGCTGGGCGTACTGGTGGCTTTCGTCGCCACACTGGCATTTTCCCGACCCGCCGACGTTAGGGCTGGTAGCGGGGGCGCTGCTGCTGTTCCTAGCCTGGCAGCGGCTGTTGACTGCCTGGCTGCGGCTGCTGCGGTCGGTATGGTTCCTGGCCATCGTAGTGCTGGCCGTCGACTTCGTGTATTACGGGCCAGCAGGCGCGCTCATCGCTGTGGTCAAGCTCCTGTTGCTGGTGTCCCTGTTCTCCAGCTTCTTCCTGTCGACGGATACCGATAATCTGGCAGCGGCGCTCATTTCGCTCAAGGTGCCGCACACCTTTGCCTTCATCCTGGCGGCCAGCGCCAATTACGTCCCAGTTGTTGGCCAAGAGGCGCGGGAGATATCGGACGCCTTTCAAGCGCGTGGCATCTCACGAGGGCACACCCCAATCGGCCTGCTGCGCTTCTATGGGGCCATACTGGTGCCGCTTGTTGTGGCCACTATCCGCCGCTCCCTGCGACTCTCCGAGGCGCTGGAGGCGCGCGCCTTCGGCTCCTCGCGGCGGCGCAGTTCGCTTCGTCTGCTGCGCTTCAAACGTGAGGACGCGCTGTTCTCGGCCGCGAGCGCCGCGGCCTTCGCTGGACTGGTGCTGGCGCACGTGCGCTAGGTGATGGTAGCCCGGGCCGGCACTCAGGACCCGGCGCCCACGCCCCGATTGACGGCGCTCTCGACGAACGAGGCATCGAGGATCTTCTGCACGTCAAAGTTGGTCACTTTCGGCGCTTCCTTGGCCAGCACGGCCTTAGCGTCCGCGAAGGCGTCCGCCTTCGGCAGGGGTTGCGCCGGCGTGACTTCCTTGGCGAAGTAGTCCCAGGTGACGCCCATGCC
>DAIUFO010000489.1:0-723 GCA_036844545.1 Chloroflexota bacterium | reverse complement strand
GGCCTTGTCAGCCTTCTCCCTGGCGATGCCTTCCATGATGGCATCAATGTAGCGCTGCGTGATATCACGGTGGCTGCTGACATAGGGGCGCATGGCGACAACCGAGGAGTTCACCGCCGGTAGGTCCTGCTTGGCCATGTCGAACAGTGGATGAAAGCCCTGGGCTTCCAGGTTCAGCGTCTCAGGCGGCTCCGCCAGACCCCCCTGTATCGCTCCGCTTTTCATGGCCGTGACACGAGCGGTGGCGGACCCGACCTGGACGATCGTCACATCCTTTTCCGGATCGAGCCCCACCTTGCGCAAACCGACGCGGGTGGCGATGTCGGAGGACGATCCAATCCGGCTGACGCCAACCTTTTTGCCCACGAGACCGGCTGGGCTGGTGATGCTGGCGGGCACCTCGAACACGAAGGGGTACACGGGCGTGAGCGTCGCCAGCACCACGATATTGGCGCCGCCGACAGCAGCACTCAACGCCTCAGACCCGCCAAGCTGGCTGAATTGCGTCTCGCCGGAGATCAGGGCCGGCACTCCGGTCGAGCTCTCGATAAGGCGTAGGTCGACGTCAAGGCCATGCTTCTCAAATATGCCTGCCTCTTTGGTGATCCAGGTGGGCAGATTGTCGGCCAGGATGTTGCTGTAGGACGCCACAATCCTGGCTGGGCCTGGCGCTGCCGGCTGGCCAGAGGCCGGCGCCTGCGCCGGGTTCGCTGAGGCTGCCGG
>DAIUFO010000488.1:741-2479 GCA_036844545.1 Chloroflexota bacterium | reverse complement strand
GTGCAGGAGGGCATGGGCGCTGTCTACGACCGAAGTCGCGAGCACCTGGGCGCCAGCGACGCCGGCGTCATTGCCACGCGCCGGCATCTGTTGCAAGCCGTCCGCGAGCCGGCGCTGGTGCTGGGCCTCGAACCCGCCAGCCACCACGTCCGCGCCGTCGACATGAACCTGCCGGCGGACGTCGACTTCGTCGAGGGCACGAGAGAGAAGATGCGAAGTTCCTCTCCCACCGCGGTGGGAGAGGCGAGGTGAGGGCACTCCGGCCGCGGCGTAGCGGCCGGCGCGTCTAATCCAGCGCGCCGGTGCCCAGCCAGGGGTGTTCGGTGGTGTCGATGACCACGCCGTCCGGCCCGCGGTGCTTGACCTCGAAGAAGCTGCTGGGCACCGTCGGCCGCTCGCGCATGCACTCCGAGCCAAGCTCGTTGAAGACTTTGTCCGACTCGTCCAGGTTTTCCACCACGAAGCCGAAATGGTGCAGGCCAACGTGGGTCTTGGTCGACCCCAGGCCCAGCTGGTCGTCGTGGAAGTCGAGCAGCGCGACGTTGATCACGCCGTCCGAAATGTAGATGCCCTTGGCGATCGGGCTATCCGTCCGGCCGACTTCTTCCATGCCGAACGCCGCCTTGTAGAACGCGGCGGTTTTCTCCGGGTCACGTGTCTCGATAGCGATGTGGCGCAGTTTTCCCTTAACCATGGTGGCAGAATGGTAGCGCATGACCCTTCTCGAACGACACCGCAAGGTGATGCCGCGCTGGCTCAGCCTGTACTACGAAGATCCCATCCAGATCGTCGACGGGCAGGGCTGCCGCGTGCGCGATGCGCAAGGCCGGGAATACCTTGATTTCTTCGGCGGCATCCTCACCACCATGGCCGGCTACAACGTGCCGGAGATCGTGCAGGCCATCCAGCGCCAGGCCGAGCGCATGGTCCACACCTCCACGCTGTACCTGATCGAGCCGATGATCGAGCTGGCCGAGCTCATCGCCTCCAAGGCGCCCATGCCCAACGCTAAGGTGTTCTTCACCGCCTCCGGCAGCGAGGCCAACGATACGGCGCTGATGCTGGCCACCACAGTCCGTCGCGGCAATCAGATCCTGGCGCTGCGCAACAGCTACCACGGCCGCTCGTTCGCCGCTCAGGCCGTCACCGGCAACCGCGGCTGGTCGGCCTCCAGCCTGACGCCGCTCAACGTCAGCTACGTCCACAGCGGCTACAAATACCGGAGCCCGTTCAAGCACCTCGGCGATGACGCCTACGCCGCCGTCTGCGCCGCGGACCTGCGAGATGTGCTCCTGACCTGCACGTCGGGCGACGTGGCGGCCATGATCGCCGAGCCGGTCCAGGGCGTCGGCGGCTTCGTGGTCCCGCCGCCCAACTATTTCCGGGCTCTGAAAGAGGTGCTCGACGAGCACGGCATCCTCTTCATCTCGGACGAGGTCCAGACCGGCTGGGGCCGCATCGGCGAGGCCTTTTGGGGCTGCCAGGCCTACGGCGTCGAGCCCGACATCGTGACCTTCGCCAAGGGCGTGGCCAACGGCGTCACCATGGGCGGAGTTATTGCCCGCGCTGAGATCATGGATGCCGTCCAGGCGAATTCGATTTCCACCTTCGGCGGCAACCCGCTGTCCACCGCGGCCGGCCTGGCAACTCTGCGCTACGTCCTGGATCACGACCTGCAGGCCAACGCCAAGCGCGTTGGCGCCCACATGCTCCAGCGGCTGGCGTCGCTGGCCGGCCG
>DAIUFO010000488.1:0-731 GCA_036844545.1 Chloroflexota bacterium | reverse complement strand
GTGCGCGGCAAGGGCCTGATGCTGGCCGTCGAGATCGTCGAGCCGGATGGCAAGCCGGCGGCGGCCAAGACCGCCGCCATCCACGAGGTCACCAAGCGCCGCGGGCTGCTGGTGGGCAAGGGCGGCATGTTCGGAAACTGCTTCCGCATCGCTCCGCCGCTGTGCGTCAGCATCGAGGAGGCGGACCGCGCTTGCGACATCCTCGAGGCATCCATCGCCGAAGCCGGCTGATGGACTTTGGCCTCGTCCTGCCCACCGTCACTCCCCGCGCCACGCCGGAGGGCATCGAGGCCGCTGCCGAAGTCGCCGTCCGCTTGGGCTGGTCCACTGTGTGGGTCACCGACCACGTCCTGGTCCAGAAGGACGACCCGGACTACGGCTTCATCTACGGTGCGCTCAGCACGCTTGCCTATGTCGGCGGGCGCTACCCCAGCCTGCGCTTAGGCGCCAGCGTCATCAACGTCCCGCTGCGCAACGCCGTTGTACTGGCCAAGGAGCTGGCTGGCCTCGACGCTCTGACCCGCGGCCGGCTGCTGGTCGGCGTGGGCCTGGGCGATGCCGACGACATCTCCGAGTACAAGAACCTTGGTGTGGATCATCTGTACCACCAGCGCGGCGCGTTCCTCGACGAGGCCATTCGCCTCTGGCGCCATCTATGGTCCGGCAGCACTGAGCCATTCGACGGCCGCTTCTACCAGCTGCGCGACTACGCGTTCGGCCCCCTGCCCGCC
>DAIUFO010000487.1:0-2502 GCA_036844545.1 Chloroflexota bacterium | reverse complement strand
AAGGTGACCTGCGGCTGCGGGAACACCTGGACCACGATGTCCACCAGGCCGGTCCTCCGGCTGGACATTTGCTCCGCTTGTCATCCGTTCTACACCGGCACTCAGCGTATCGTCGACACCGCCGGCCAGGTAGAGCGCTTCCAGCGGCGCATGAACCGCAAGTCCGACGCTTGAGGTCAGCCACTACAACGAGGAGGGCGGCATTGCCCTCCTTTTTTCGTTACCTGCTCCTTGCCGCCGATCCGCTGAAGCTGCCGACCTACGGCGGCCAAGCGGTCATCGAGGGTGTCATGATGCGCGGCAAGAAACAGCTGGCCGTCGCCGTGCGGAACCCCAAGGGCGAGATCGTCCTGCACACCGAGGCGCTGCCGCGCAGGGTGTACGACAGCCCCCTCTCCAACTTCCCCTTCCTACGCGGGCTCATCCTGCTGTGGGACATGCTGGTGCTCGGCATGAAGACGCTGATGTTCTCGGCCAACGTCTCGCTGGACGCCGAGGATGAGGAGGACAAAGTCGAGATCGGCGGCGGCGCGATGTACGCCCTGCTGGCTGTCTCCCTGGCCTTTGGCATCGGCCTGTTCTTCGTGGTCCCGCTGCTGCTGGCCCACCTGGTCGGCCGCTCCCTGCACGGCTCATTGCAGGCCAGCCTGTTGGAGGGCGGCATCCGCATCCTGCTGTTTGTCGGCTACTTGGCGCTGATGGGCCGCCTGCCCGACATCCGGCGCACCTTCATGTATCACGGGGCCGAGCACAAGACCATCAACGCCTTCGAGGCCGGAGCGCCGCTCGAGCCGCGTTCGGTCCAGCGCTTCAGCACCATCCATCCGCGCTGCGGCACGACGCTGCTGCTGTTCGTGCTGGTGATCGCCATCTTCGTTTTCGCCGCCATCGGCACGCCGCCGCTGCCTGTGCGGGTGCTGTCGCGCATTGTCTGCGTGCCGCTGATCGCGGCCGTCTGCTATGAATGGATTCGGTTCGCGGCCAAGCACATCGAGCAGCCCTTGATGCGCGCCTTCATGACGCCGGCCATGGCGCTGCAGCGCCTGACCACGCGCGAGCCCACCATCGAACAGCTCGAGGTGTCCATCGCGGCACTGCGCTCGGTCATCCTGGCCGAAGGGCTGGAGCCTGTTATTGTTCCTCTCCCTCCGCGGAGGGAGAGGCTAGGTGAGGGCGCCCCGGTCGTTAGGCCGGCTTAGCAGCAAACTGCTTCGTAAAGCCGCTCGCGACCAGTGCGTCCAAGGGTGCGTTGTCGATGTAGTCCTCGGGCTTGCGCTGCTTGTTCGCCGGGTTCGGATCGTCCGTAATCGCCTCCTGGACGGCTTCTTTGGTGATGTAGGGAGGCACCGCATAGGTTCCGCTGAACCGCTCGAACGCGGCATCGAGCTGCGACTGGTCAGTCACGTTCAGGCGCTTGGAAATCGCCCCTTCAGCCTTGGCCTTGTCGGTGTTGGACAGGTATGAGGATTCCGTGAGCGCCTTGAGGAAGTTCTGCGCCAATGGGCCGTTGTTCTTGAGCCAGTCGCGCTGAGCGCCAACCGTCAACGAGGCGCCCGCGATCTTCATCTGCTTGCCGTCACCGATCAGGTTGAAGCCTTTCTCCTTGGCCTGGATGTCAAACGGCCACACCAATGTAGCGCCGTCTACCTGGCCCTGCAGCAGAGCAGCCCACTCCGCGGCCGGAGTTCCCGCGTAGATCCACTTCACATCCTTCTTTGGATCGAGCTCGGCCGACTTCACCATGAGCTCGAACACTATCGAGGCAGCGCTGGCGGGCGAGCCCACCGCGAGGGTTTTGCCTTTCAAGTCCGACAGCGACTTGATGTCCGGCTTGGTGTAGGCGACGAACTGGTTGAAGCCGTTCTCGACCGCGCCAATGAAGGCCAGCTTCTGAGCCGTTGTGTCGGCGCTGACCAGAGCTCCACCCTCCATCGCGACCTGGACGTCTCCGCCGATCAGCGCCGCCATCGCAGCCGGAGCGGTCATGATAATGAGCTGCACCGGAGCGTTGTACTTCTCGAAGATCTTGTTCTCCAGCCCCACATAAATGGGCGTGGCGCTGGGGCTTCCGCCGACGAGGGCCAGGTTGATCGAGCCCGGCTTGGCGGCTGCTATGGGTTGCGAGCTGAGGGCGGGCCCCACTGGCTTGTCGCTGGCGTTGGCGGCTGGTTTGGCGGACGCGGAAGCGGGCGTGGAGCTTGCGGGCTTGGCGGCCGTGGAGCTGGCCGTCGCCGCCCTGGCGGATGGACTGGCCGGAGTGCTGAGGGCTGGGACGGAGGCGGCTCCGCCGCAGGCAGTCAGCAAGAGGCAGATTCCGGCGAACGCTGCAATAGTCGAGTGTTTCATGGCGCTCAATGGTAGACTGCCGGCCTTCTTCACTTGGCGAACTGCTTGGTGAAGCCGCTGGCGACGATGGCGTCCAGTGGCCCATTGTTGATGAAGTCCTCAGGCTTGCGCTGCCGGACGGCCGGGTTAGGCTCGTCGTTGATGGCCTCCTGGGCA
>DAIUFO010000486.1:0-2514 GCA_036844545.1 Chloroflexota bacterium | reverse complement strand
GCCGCGTTGAACAGGCTGGGATCGACGATGGAGCTGCTCACCTCACGGATGCGGTCCCGCTCACCAAGGGCCCAGCAACTGGAGGTGCCGCCGATATCGGCGTCGATGGACAGCTTGCCGGCTTGCGCCTCACGGTCGACGCGGGCGATGACCTCGCCGGCGCCCAGCCCCAGGTAGTCCAAGGTGACACCGGTGGCCTTTTGAAATGCGTCCGTGAAGGCGGCGCGCAGACCGGGGAAGCCTGGTCCGGCGACCACCACCTTGCCCTCCTTTTTGGCAGCTTGCTTCAGGCGCTCCCACTCTGCCGCGTTCGGCTTGAGGCTCTTGGCCGCTGCGGCATAATCGGCCAGCCAGGCGGGCTTTTCGCCAGGGCTGGCGGCGCCGGCGCTGGCAGAGGTCAGTGCGCTGGGCGATACTGGCTTGGCCGGCGTGCTGCTGGGCGCTGCGCTGCTGGCTGGAGCGCTCGCCGGCGCCGCGGCGCTGGGGCTCGAGGCGGCTCCTCCGCAGCTGGCCAGCAACAGTCCGGCCATTACGAAGCTGGTCTGCCAGATCGATTTCATCCTCAATCGTCTCCTTCGAAGTGGTCTCCAGCCCAGCACCTCGGCCCGGGCGTGTTCGAGCCAGGTTTGCTGCTCGGCGCTCAGGGGCTCAGGGGCTTGGGCTGGGCAGACACCGCGCCCGATGCTAACATGGCAACGCCGTGCGGCTCGATCATTCAAGAGCTGTAGCCACTACGTCGATGTCGGCAAGCTGCCCATCGTGGACGCTTACGGGGCCATGACCGACGGCGCCAATCTGGACGGCCTGAAGGATAAAGCGGTTGGCGTAACCCCAAGCGGAGTTACTGTAGTTCCGGGGCCGACACGCCGGAGAACCAGGCCGTCTTGAAGGCGTGGCAGGCCAAATACCCGGATCGATATACGATGCCGACGGGCACGTGCTCGAGGATCTGGACGATATGCGCGGCTTCATTGACAAGTCGTGGGGCGCCGGTACCGGTGGCGCCGGCCTGATTCCCAGCCTGGACCAATTCCACACGCCGAGCGACGGCACGCCACGGCTGCCCGGCACCTTCATCCCCGCCCCCGCCGAGCGCTGGCTGGAGATCCTGGATCGCCGAGATCCTGGAGCGTGAGGACGTCGCCGACGAACACAAGCAGGCGATCCCGGGGTTGAACGCCCGGCGTTTCTACAACTGCTGACCGGGCGTGAGACGAATACTGCGCCGCGCGGTCGCCAGGGTGGAGTAGCGCATCGACCATAGGCGTCGACGCTACAGAAAAACTGCCAGGTTCTGTGTCGGCAGACTCGTGTGGTCCAGCAACACGAGGCGCTTCGCGATTTTCCACTGTCCGTCCACTTGCCGCAAGACGTCATGCCGCTCGCCGCAGATGAGCTCTGCCGGCGCGTCGCCTCGCGCGCGGTACAGCAGCAGGTTGGTCTTGACTTCAACTTCGTCTGGCCGGGAGGCGTCCACCCGGACATTGCTCACGAACCGCCGCGTGCGCGATGGCGGGTCCTCCGACCAGGCGTAGTCTGTCTCGAACCGGGCCACACGCGTCTTGAGCGAGCCCCAATCCTCCACCATGTGGAAGGCGTCATTGCTGAACGGTGAGGCGCCGGACTGGCGGTCAGGCGTGATCCGCACGGGGACGCGATAGTCGATATCAGCAGCCAGCAGACCGAGCCATTCCCGGAACTGCCGATTGTCGAGCAGCTCCGCCTCGCGGTTGAGGAAGCGCGTGCACTCGAGGTACAGCTCGTCGGTTTGCATCAGGCCCGGAGCATGTCCCTGAGCCAGTGGCGGAAGAAGGTGCGTTCTACGCCCTCTTCGAGGTTGGAGTCATACACCACGCCGGGTCCCGGCCAGTCCTTCAACAGCCGGGCCTGGCTCATCCACTCCAGGCCCATCTGGTAGTTCAGCTTGGCTTGGACCTTTTCGGCAAAGACGCTCCTGGCGGCGCGGGCCACGCCGCCCCAGACGATGGTGTCGTCTTGCTCGAAGTTGCCGGACGGGCTGAAGTTGGCGACTGCCACCTTGTGCGCCCGCGCTTTGTACCATTCCGGGGCCGTCTTGGGGACCAGCACCCAGCTCATGACCTCCATTTGTCCCGGCCCTTTTGGCTGCCACTGCCGGAAGCTGAGATAACCCGCCGGCGGCTTCTCGGGATCGTCTGTGGCGCCAAGATGAATCAGCGACAGGTTGGGGAAGATGGTGCCGGTGTGGACCACCGAGCGCCTGGCGAGGTCGTACTGCTCCGGGCTGAGCTGATGCCCTTCAAACGTGGCCACCACCTCGGGCGGGTAGCTCCAAAACGCCGACCGCTCCGCGTCCACCCGGCGAATACTCGTCGTGTGCCCGCTGCATTCGGTGACATGGATGTCATTCTTGCCGCCGGGCCCCCCGGCCAACGACGGCGGGGCCAGGCCGACCTCGATGATGGAACGGTGCAGCGTCTGGGTGTGATAGCTGTCGCCCGCGAAGTTCTCGGCCCCGGATTTCCAGTCGGCGTC
>DAIUFO010000485.1:0-2556 GCA_036844545.1 Chloroflexota bacterium | reverse complement strand
CGTTCGGCCGTAGGCCGGGTTGAAGTACTTCGGCGCCGCGGCGCCGAAGGTGATCAGGAATGGCGACAGCGGCCAGCTCAGGTGTTCTTCGATGTAGCGCAGGCCGCGATACCAGCGGCTGACGCCGCTCCGCGGCGAGATCCGTCCCAGGCCCAGCAGCACGTAGGGAATGTCGGCCACGCCCCAGGCCCAGCGCTTCTCCTGCTCGAACTGGCTGCGCAGCGTGCCGACATATCCGGGGCGTTCGGCGGCATCCGAGACTACCGGCAGGTAGATCGGCTCCACCCGCACCTCGCGCCCGAAATGGAACATCATCTTGAAGAACATGTGGCTGTCCTCGGGGATCACATCCACGTCCCAGTAGCCGGCTTCCACGCAAGCTTGGAAGGACAGCGAGTACGTCGATTGCGGCACCAGCTTGTCCCGGCGCGTCAGCTTGGCCAGCTGCCACACGGAGTGCACGGAATTGAGCACCCTGGTGGGCGCCGGCACGCGCCAGATGTTCGAATAGAACTGGATCACCGGCTGGAACATCCGCAACCGTGGCTTGGTCAGGAACTCGTAGGCCAAAGCGCTGAAGTACTTGGGCGAGAAGCGGCTGTCGGCATCGCAGGTGGTCACCGTCGTCAGCTCCAGATCGACGCCAAGCTCGTCGATGAGGCGCTCTTTGGCCCAGCGGGCAGCCCAAGCTTCGTTGGACGACTTGCCCGCCACCTCACTAGGCATCTGCGTGTGGAAGGTGGCCCACAGGTAGCCGAACTGCCCCTCGAATTCCCGCGTCAGCAGGCGCGCCCGGTGCGACGCCTGTGGATCCCGCGCCTCGAACGCCAGCACCACGGCTATCCGTTCGCGCGGGAAGTCCTGTTCGGCAATGTGGCGCAGCGTGGTGCGCAGGATGTCGACGGCCTCGCCGTAGGTGGGGACGATCAGCAGGTGGTGGACGCGCTCGAAGTCGGGCAGCCGAGAGGCGGCGCCCAGCCAGTCAAACGCCTCGCTGCTCCGCAAGCGGCGGTAAGCCACGATGGCCCTGATGCCCAACGAGGTCGAGCGGTAGAGCCAATACGTGTCGTAGGCCAGGATGGCAACGGACAGGGCGAGCGGCAGCAGGAAACTCGCCCAGATCAGGGACGTGAGGACGAGCCAGGTGCAGATGCCCGGCAGGAGCTCCAGCAAGCGGTTGGTTTCGGTGTGCTGGCGCTGAACGCGTGTAGCCGCTTCTCCCAAGATGATCGGTCGCTCCTCGTGTGTTGAAGTGAGAGTGCTTGAGGATCCGCCCCCGCGGCGAATCAGCGGTCGTTTGGTAATCCTAACACGACCCAGCCGAGATCGCTCGCTCGCTTGCCTCACTTCGGCATGCCATAGCAAGACATAGGCTCGGGGGTCTGTCGGCCTAAGTCGCCGTCCGCGCAGGACCGAGCGTAAGCGCCCAGAAGTTGGGGTCCTCCTGGCCCAGGCGCCAGCCACCCCAGCCGGCCAGGCCGTGCAGCCCAACCAGGTTTATCTTGGCCCTCAAGCTGGTGCTGTTCTCGAACCAGATACGGTGCCCCTCATAGCTGAAATACGGCGATTGGGCCGCCGGGTCGAGCTGAATCTGCCCGCCGTTGGCAAACACCGCCGACACGATGTCGTTGTACGTCATGGGTCGCGCAACGCCGCCGTACACGTTCCAGTTGTAGCCGTAGAAAGGCATCCCGAGCAGGATCTTCTTGTGCGGAATGACGGATTTGGCATAGGTCACCACGTCGTTAACCCACGCCACGTCGGCGATAGGGCCGGCCGGCCCGCCGGAATAATGCTGGTCGTAGGCCATGAGCAGCGCCAGGTCGGCGTTCGGTGCGATCCCGGCGTAGTCGAATCCGCCCGACCAGCCGCCAAACGTTTCCGAAGTCCTGGGCGGCAGCGCGATTGTCACCAGCTTGGCGAGCGGGTGCAGGCGGGCGTAGACGTTGGTCATCAGCCCGCTGAACAGCGTCCGATCACTCGGAGCAAGGTTCTCGAAGTCGACGTTCACGCCGTCGTAGCCAAAGTTGTTGACCAGCCACTGCAGGCTGTCCAGCAGCTGGGTTTGGTGGTTGCCGTCGCTCACCAAGGCGTGGGCGACACCCTGCTGGAACTCGCCGTTAGCCACGATCGGGACCACTTTGATGCCGTGGGCCTTGGCGAACTGGGTGACGGCCGGCGAATCGTTGCCGTAGATCATGCCGCTGGCGTTGGAGTGGAACCAGGCCGGCGACAGGACGTCGATCTGGTCGGCATGATCGCGCAGGCTCTGTGGGATGGTCGACCCCACCATGTACACCCAGCGCAGGGGCGCCGCTTCCACCGGCGTCGGCGTCGGCACGAGCGTGATCGGCGCCAGCAAGCCGTAGCTTCGGGCTGGCGCCGGCTGCCTTTCCCGCGCCGCCACGGGCGCGGCGGCCGCGGCCAGCAGCGACCCCGCCACAAAGAAACAGGGCAGCAGCCAGCGGCCCAGGCGCGCGCGCAACCGTTCGACCATCTTCATCGGTGTATCAGATAACGACGAGGAGGCGGGCGGTGTTAGGTCGAATGTCCTAG
>DAIUFO010000484.1:0-2558 GCA_036844545.1 Chloroflexota bacterium | reverse complement strand
GTCACACACCGCCAGCTTGCCGCCGTTCATCTTGGCTTCCATGATTCGCTGGGCGTGCGGGTTGAAGTAGTGGCCCGTTTCGAGGTGTGAGCTCAGTAGCAGGATGAAGCGGGCGTTGGCGAAGTCGGACGAGGGGCGGTCGCTGCCGCTCCATAGGTCGTAGCCCAGCCGGGCGCTGGAGGAGCAGACGTTGGTGTGGCTCTGGTGCGAGTCGCAGCCCCAGGACTTCAGCACGCGCTCCATGTAACCGTCCTCGCCTGGCCGGCCCACGTGGTACATGATCTCGTCGTGGCGGCCGGCGCGAATCGCGGTGGCGATGCGCCCGCCCACGTCCTGCAGGACATCGTCCCACTGAACGCGCTCCCACTTGCCGCTGCCCCGCGGGCCCACGCGGCGCATGGGATAGAGGATGCGGTCCGGATCGTTGATCTGGTTGATGGTGGCTGGGCCCTTGGCGCAGGTGCGGCCGCGGCTGCCCGGATGGGCGGGGTTGCCCTCGAACTTGCGGACCTGCCCGGTGTCCTTGTCGACGTAGGCCAGCAACCCGCACGAGGCCTCGCAGTTGAAGCACACGGTCGGCACAAGCGCATAGTGCTTCTCCACGCGGCGCGGCCAGGCGCTGGCCTCATATTCGACCCAGTCGTCCCAGCGATCTGCTGGTGGATACGCCGCCATCTCACCGTTGGGGGCGGGCTCCGGCGGCAGCCGGTCCAGCTTTGGTTCACGCACTTGCATAAGCGCTCCTAACTCAGCGGCACGGCCTGCCCGGCCTGTACCCACACATCTTCGTAGAACAGTAATCCGACGACCGCTAACACAGCGGCAAGCCCAAAGCCCACAGCGCCCGCGAGGGCGCCCGCGGCCAAAAGAGCCAGCGGCAAGGCGCAGCCGGCACACATGGCCAAGCTCCAGAAGCGCATGGCATACGGTCCACGAACGATGAGCTCGCTCGACTGGCTCACCATGAGATTGGCATGGGGCACCACGATCTCGGCGGTGACCAGCAGCACGTGCGCGACGATGGCGCCGCCAAGGATCAGTGCCAGCATGCCCGCGCCAGGCAAGCCGGCGGCGCTCTCGATGAGCAGCAGCACGCCGGAGCCTGCCACGATAGCCTGGACGAACAGGTGCACGGGTAGAAGTGGCGTTTGCCAGAAATCTCTGGCCTCCGCCTGGCCGAACAAGAAGGCCGAGTAGCCCGCGGCGGCGCCGCCCAGGGCCACCGCGGGCCAGGCGAGGCCAGCCAGCACGGCGGGAAGGCCGGCCAGCCAGGCGGCCAGCCACAGCGCGGCGACGAGACCATAGGCAATAAGCACGTACGAGCCCCACACCAGCCACGAGGTCCAGTTGGGCTTGGTCAGGATGTACAGGAAGCGCAACGGCTTGCCCAGGTCGACGACCAGCAGGAGAGTGGTCAGGGCAAGAAACACGAGCGCCACCAGCGGCGCCGCGACCGTGACGACGGCGTCGCTGAACAACCCCAGCCCCAGCACGCTGCCGGCAACAATCAGCGCGCCAGCGGCGAT
This sequence comes from Chloroflexota bacterium, assembly GCA_036844545.1. Classification (GTDB taxonomy): domain Bacteria; phylum Chloroflexota; class JAJPGV01; order JAJPGV01; family JAJPGV01; genus DATGVV01. The sequence goes on along the minus strand of DAIUFO010000484.1, from coordinate 1,032 downwards.
GGATTTGGTCCACAGATAGCCGGACACGAGCTTCTCCCACGGCTTCTCGTGGGCTACGTTGTAGACGGTGCGGGGCGCGGCTGACACACGGGCTGCGCTAGCCGCCGCCTCGACCTCATTCCCATTGCGGTAGTGCTGTGACGCCTTGGCCAGACTGAGCAGATCGACTTTGTCTTGCTCCCAGGGATGGACTTCGGCCCACATGTACTGGCTGGGCTGGAGCGTGGTCTCAGGCACCAGTGAAGCTTCGTCGGCGCCGATGTAGAACAGCTTGGGCTTAGTACCCTGCTCCGGCTTCCGTACCTGGACGGGCTCGCGGGCGACCAACCGAGAGATCGTCGAAGAAGCATCGTCCAGGTCGCCGGAGATGATCGCCTGAACGGGACAGACGAGGACACAGGCCGGCTGGAGCCCGACGTCCACACGGTGGGCGCAGTAGTTGCACTTGGCCGCGGTGTGCTCGTCCGGATCGATGTAGATGGCGTCGTAGGGACAGGCCACCATGCACGACTTGCAGCCGATGCAGCGGCGGTTGTCGAAGTCGACGATGCCGTCATCGCGCGTGTACAGCGCCCTGGTGGGGCAGATGGCGACGCACGGAGCGTTGTCGCAGTGGTTGCAGCGCATCACCGAGAAGTGCCGGCGGGTGTTGGGGAACTCGCCCTTCTCGATGTACTTGACCCAGGTGCGGAAGACGCCCACCGGCACGTCGTTCTCAGCCTTGCAGGCTACGGTGCAGGCATGGCAGCCGATGCACTTGCGTTGGTCGATGACGAAACCGTAATTCACGGGCGCCTCAACCGTAGTTGGTCAGAATGCGGCCGTCCAGCAAGTCTTTGCTTAGGGCACCATAAACTGGAATTTATGAACCTGCACCAGCTCCGCATCTTCTACACGGTTGCGAATCGTATGAGCTTCACCCAGGCCGCGGCCGACCTCATCCTGAGCCAGCCCGCGGTCAGCCTCCAGATCCGCGCCCTGGAGAAGACGCTGGCCTTGCGGCTGTTCGAACGCGTCAATAACCAGCTCTCG
>DAIUFO010000483.1:0-2558 GCA_036844545.1 Chloroflexota bacterium | reverse complement strand
TTAAGCCGAGCTTTTCGAGGCCCATCTGCCCGGCGATCTGGCTGATGGCGCCAAAGCCGGTCACGCCGAGAGCTCCGCCCTTCAACTGCTCCGGCGTTGTGATGGACTTGGCGGTGTAGATCGAGTCGGTAAGCCGATCGGCGAAACCGCCCACAATCACCAGGTCCGCGCCCTTCATGACGGCGTTCACGACCTCCTGCCCGCCGGCAAAGGCGATGGGCACATCCTGGCTCGCCAGAGCGGCCAGGATGGGGGCACCGGCGTGGACGAGGGCCAGGCTCACGTCGAAGCCTTGCTCCGCAAAGTAGCCTGACTCCTTGGCCGTCCACAGAGGCGCGACGCTGCCAGTCGTCGTCGTGTACGCCGATTTCAGTGCGAGGCGGCTCGCCTCCGGCTGGCTGCTCCCCGACTTTGCCGCCGCCTGACTGGCCGCTGGCTTCGCGACCGTAGACTGCGCCGCGCTAGGCACGGGAGCCTTCGCCGACGCTGCTGCCGCTTTCGGAGCGGCTGACAGGCTCGGCGCCACGGATGACGGTGAGGCCGCGGGCGCCGTGCCGCAGGCGGCAAGGGTTGCCGCGGCTGTCACAGCCGCCAGCAGTCCAGCGAGTTTCCTTGCGCGGCTCATTGTCAATCATGCCTCCTCAATTCCCTCGACGACGGGGTGTCCCTACCCTACCAGCGTTGTCAAGCCAGGAAGCGCCAGCGAGCCACGAAATGGCAAGTCCTCACGGCAACCTCATCTTTCGCTCACGATTTGCTCATGTGCCGAGGGCATGCTACGGACTCCTTGCACGATATGGCGGCGCTCCACAGCGAGGGTATGGCCTCGACGCTGATGGAATCAACACAGCCCCCGTGGGCAATGCCGGGTAGGCCACCGTCAAAGCCTTCATTTCTGCGTCGCGGTTATGGCCAGGGCGCGCATTCTTCGAGATGAGGTGAGCAGATGAAACAGCCGGTTCCGTGGGCGGCATCCTGCTGCGCAGCTTTATCCCTGCTGCTGGGGGCCTGTGGCGAAGCAGCAGCTAACCCAAGCCCTTCCCGTTCTGGTCCCGCGGCGAGCGTCGCGGCGGCCAAGCCGGCGCTGGCGTCCAGCGCGGCGAAACCAAGCGCATCCAGCCCGGTTGCGTCGGCCAAACCCGCCGCGTCTGGAGCGGCCTCAACCGCTCCGATCAAGCTTCGGGCCATGGAACTGACGCCCGTGCCTGACCCCACGCTGTCCTACAACCAGATAGCGCAGGACCTGGGGCTGTTCGAGAAGCATGGCCTCGATGTCGAGATACTGAAGGCCGGCGGCGGCGGTCCCGCCAAGGTCCAGACCATCGTGGCCAACTCCGCCGATATCGCCACCACGGATGTCGTCTCCATGTACGGCGGCATCTCTCAGGGGGCTGCTATCCAGGCGCTGTTCGTGTCGGCGGCCAACTACGGGACCGCGGTTATAGCGCAGAAGCCATACACGACAGTTGCTGAGCTGAAGGGCAAGCAGCTGGCTACTCCAAGCCTGGAGGGCGCCGGCCGCTTTCTGGCATCCATCGCCTTTCAGCACTTTGGCGTGAAGGACCAGGACATCAAGTGGCTGGCTATTTCCGGCACCTCGCAGGAGTTGGCCGCGGTGCTGTCCGGACGCGTGGCGGGCGCCAGCTTGGGGCAAACGGCCATACCGCTGGTCCAGGATGGCCCTAACGCCCAGCAGATCAACGTCCTGATACCGAGCACCACCGCCTACACGCCGACGTGGCCGAACTTCGAGTTCATCGCCCAAAAGCAGTGGCTGCAAAAGAATCCGGAGGCGGCCCGGCGGTATGTCGCCGCTATGCTCGACATGGCGCGCACGCTGGCCAAGGATCAGCAGACGTACAGCCGCGTGGCCCATCAGGTCTTCCCCCCGATGTCGGAGGCTCAAGCCGCCAAGCTCTGGACGCTCCTCAGCGACGCGCATTACTGGCCGGTCAACGGCGGGGTCAATCTGCCCGCCGCGCAGGGGGCTCTCGATACTTTCTTCAAGGTCCGCAAGCAGCAGCCCAACCAATACCTGTCCAAGGCCGCGGACGCGTTCGATACCGGCCCGCTGAAGAGCGTCCTCGACCAGGAGGGCGTCCTCAGCGGAGCGAGCGACATGCCCGATTGGTACAAGAAATGAGGCCGATGCCTTACACGGCGCGCGGAGCCGATCCAGGTTCGTCCAGAGATGATCAGTCGATAGGAGGCATGCAGTGAAGCTGACGGGTTCCCTTTGCGCGGCGGGTCTCGTCTCCATCCTGGCGCTGGCTGGGTGCGGAAGCAGCGCGCCGGCTTCGCCGAGCTCGGCGCCTGCCAGCCCGTCACCGGCGGTGTCCGCGGCGGCGCCCAGTGCCAAGCCCGCAGCCAGCAGCGCGCCCGCGGCGAGCGCAAAACCCTCGACCGCCGCGCCGGCGGCGGGCAGCGCCAAGCCTTCGGCCAAGGCCCCGGCTTCCATCGCGCCGGTGCCGCCAGGCACAATCCTGTCATCCTACAGCGAGCTCACGCCCATCAACCTGCCGGTCTGGATCGGCGTGGACGCCGGCCTGTTCAAGCAG
>DAIUFO010000482.1:0-2586 GCA_036844545.1 Chloroflexota bacterium | reverse complement strand
ATCGGTGTATCAGATAACGACGAGGAGGCGGGCGGTGTTAGGTCGAATGTCCTAGCCGGAGCCGTATCATGCTTCGCTCGCCGCTCAGCATGACAAACGCAACAGCGCCTAACCCTCCCCCAGCAGCCCCAAGCAATCCTGCTCGTTCAGGATTCGTGTGCCCAGCTTCTCGGCTTTGGCCAGCTTGCTGCCGGGGTCGGCGCCCGCGACCAGGTCGGTCGTCCGCTTGGTGACGGCCGAACCAATGACCGCCCCCAGCGCCTTCAACTTGGCCTCCGCCTGGCTGCGCGGGTAGCTGGCCAGCGACGCCGGCAGCGGCCAGCTTGCCTACCAGCGCCCGGTTCTCCGGCCGCTGGAAGTAGGCGTAGATGCTCTCGGCAATCACGCGCCCCAGCCCCGGCACGGCCGCGACGTCCTCCGCCGAAGCCCCCATGAGCTGGTCCATTTCCGGGAAATGGCTGGCCAGGTCGCGCGCGACCTTCTCGCCCACGTGCCGGATGCCCAGGCCGAAAATCAGCGTCGGCAGCGGCCGCTTCTTGCTGCCCTCGATGTTGGCCAGCAGGCTCTCGGCCATCTTGTCGCCCACGCCGTCGAGCTGCACCAGCTGCTCCTTGCTGAGGTGATACACGTCCGCCAGGTCCTTGACGTACCCCGCCTGGATGACCCGTCCGCACATGGCTTCGCCGAAGCCGTCGATGTCCATCACGCCGCTGAAGTGGCCGAGCAGCCGGAAAAACTGCGCCGGGCAGGACAGGTTGGGGCAGTAGTACATGGCCTCGCCGGGCTCGCGCACGGCCGGCGTGCCGCAGGCGGGGCACTTCTCGACCATGCGCCACTCCTGCTCCTGGCCGGTGCGGCGGCTGACGATTGGCGCCACCACCTGCGGAATGACTTCGCCGGCGCGATGCACGATCACCCAGTCGCCCTCGCGGATGTCCTTGCGATGGATGTCGTCTTCGTTGTGCAGGGTGGCCTGGCTGATGGTCACGCCGCCCACCCGCACCGGCTCCAGCACGGCGAAGGGATTGAGCGCGCCGGTGCGGCCGACGTTCACCATGATGCGCTTGAGCTGGGTGATGCCTTGCACCGGAGCAAACTTGTAGGCCGTGGCCCAGCGCGGCGCATTGCCCACGTTGCCCAGCTCCTCCTGGTAGTCGAGCGGGTCGATCTTGATGACTACGCCGTCGATCTCGTAGTCGAGCTGCTCCCGGTGGCGCTCTATGTCCCGAACACGGGCCAGCACCTCGTTCAGGTCCTTGCAGCGGCGGTTCTCGGGGTTGATGCGCAGGCCCAGCTCCGCCAGCAGCTCCATCGTCGCCCAGTGCGTCCGCGGCAGCGGCTCGTGCAGGTCCTCGGCGTAGCCCAGCGAGTAGACGAACATGTCCAGCGGCCGGCGGGCGGCGTTCTTGGGATCCTTCTGGCGCATCGAGCCGGCGGCGGCGTTGCGCGGGTTGGCGAATAAACGATCTCCGGCGGCAGCCTGCTCCTCGTTCACCCGCTCGAAGCCGCTTTTGGTCAGGTAAATTTCGCCGCGTGCCTCGAACCGATCCGCGGGCACGCCCTTCAGCTCCCACGGAATCGAGCGGATGGTCTTGACGTTGGGTGTGATGTTCTCGCCCTGCATGCCGTTGCCGCGCGTGGCGGCCCGCGTCAGGCGGCCGTTCTCATAGGTCAGGGCGCAGGCGAAACCGTCCATCTTGGGCTCGGCCACCATCGTGAAGTCGGTGCGGTCGAGCAGGTTCGAGGCGCGCCTATGCCAGGCCCGCAGCTCCTCCTCGTTGAAGACGTTGCTCAGGCTCATCATCGGCCGCGGATGGCTCACTACCTCGAATGTCTCCAGCGGCGTCCCGCCGACCGTCTGCGTGGGCGAATCGGGCGACTGGAACTCCGGATGCACCTCCTCCAGCCGCCGCAGCTCCTTCATGAGCTGATCGAAGTCGGCATCGCCAATCTCCGGATCGTCCAGCGCGTGGTAGCGGTAGTTGTGGTATTCGATTTGCCGGCGCAGCTCCTCGATGCGCCGCTTTACGGCCTCGGGATCGTCCATCCGATGAATCCAATTATCCCCTCGCCCATCGCAAATGGGAGAGGGCAAGGGTGAGGGAGCCCCGTTACGATTAACACCATGTCCAATAGCACCGCGCGCCGTATAGCCACCGAGCTCGCCGCCGCGTTCCTGGTTGGCGCCGTAGCCGGGGTCGCCCAGAACGCCTTCCGGCGGCATGCGTCCCGCGAGATGATCGATTGGGACCGCGTGTACCAGATCGGTTCGCTGCTGTCGGGCAGCGGCCTGGCTGGCCACATGACCCGGGCCCAGCGCGACGAGCGGGAAGCCTACTTCCGCGGCATCATTGAGCGCGTCGCGCCGCGGATGCTGGACTATCTGGGCTCCGGCTCCAACCCGGCGTTCGCCTTCACGATGCGTGCCGAAGCGCTGGATCGGGCGGGCTGGATCGAAGCCAACATCGGCAGCTTCGGCGCCGTATTCGAGCCGGTCGAGCAAGTGCTGCGCGCACGCATGGGCGATCGGCTCAGCAGCCCCATGAACCAGCAGTCGAGCAGCATCATCCTGGGGGTGCTTCTCGG
>DAIUFO010000481.1:0-2595 GCA_036844545.1 Chloroflexota bacterium | reverse complement strand
CCCGCCGCATCCGGCGTGGCCGCCCCGGCCGCTTCGGGCCTGACGAAGATCACCGCCTCTTGGAGCGCCCTTATCCCGGCGGTGCTGCCGGTGTGGGTGGCGCTGGAAGCCGGCATCTTCAAACAGAACGGGCTCGACGTCGACCTGCAGTACATCGAGAGCTCGAAGGGCATCCCCGCCCTGGTTTCGGGCCAGGTTCAGGTGGCCGATGTAGGCGGTTCGGAGACGATGTCGGCGGTGGCCGGCGGCGCCGACTTGGTGACCATTGGCGGCAATGCACCGGTGTGGCCGTTCATCCTGCAGGTCCCGGCCAGCATCAAGACCGTGGACGACCTGCGCGGCAAGAAAGTGGGGGTCAGCAACTTTGGCTCGTCCTCCGACATTGCCACCCGGGTAGCCCTGAAGCACGTCAAGCTCGACCCGGACAAGGACGTGAGCATCCTGGCGGTCGGCTCGGCCTCGAACCGCCTCGCGGCCATGCAGAGCGGCGCCATCCAGGCGGGTATGTCATATCCGCCGGAATCGCTGCGGCTCGAAGCGCAAGGCTTCCACACGCTGGTCGACCTGGCGGCCGAGAAGCTGCCCGGCAACACGGCCTCGACGGTCGTCCCGCGCGCCTTCCTCAACAGCAGCAAGCCGGTGGTCCAGAAGTGGGAAGACTCGCTGGTGATGGCCATCGCCAGTATGAAGAAGGACAAGGCCCTCACCGTGAACATCCTCAAAAAGTACTTCAAATCGGACGACACGCATGCCATGGACGTGTCGTACGACTACTTCGTGAATGAGGTCATCCCGTCGCTGCCGTATCCCACTTCCGCGCAGTACGCCGATGCGCAAGCGGTGCTCGGCGCCAAGAACGACGCGGTCAAGAACTTCGACGTAAACAAGATGCTCGATCGCTCGTTCGTCGAAAGCGCCGCGCAGCGAGGGCTCGACAAGCAGTAAACAGCCTGAGCGGCCGGGCTGTCCTCCCCCTTAGACGCTCAGGTCGGCGTCGTAGTCCGGCGGCACCGGCACCTGGTGGCTCAGCATGACTTCCCGCCGCTCGCGGGCTGACTGCATAATGGCCAGGCTGACCTCCAGCGTGGCCATGCCCCAGCGGCCATCGTGGAAGATGGGCTTGCCCAGCACCACGCCGTTGTACAGCTCCTCCAGCTCGGCCCGGCGGCCGATCTTTTGGCCCTGCACCCTCAGATCGATCTCGTGCATGCCCTCGTCGTCATAGACGTACACGCCGTGAGCGGAGTGCCGCATGTCGCCCCGTTCGCAGGTCACCAGCAGCACCCCGAGATCGCTTGGCAGCCACGGCCCCGGCTCGGTCCGCCGCAGGACGGCGTCCTGCCGCCGTCCGCCCAGGCGCATGTCCTGCTTGTCACGCGTCTCATCCCGCGTACCGGCGCGCAGCGATTTGCGGACCTCGACGCGCTGCTCCAGCGTGTACTCCTGCTTGTCTGCGCCCCACGGCACCATGGAATTGCCGAGCAGGTAGCCATAGCCGTTGTGGATCATCGTGGCCGGCGTGCCGTCCTCGAACTCCAAGTACGCGCAGTAATAGCCCGGAATGGGCCGCTCGGGCATCCACTGGCCGGTCATCGCCCGCACGCTGCGCAGCTGGCCGCCACCGAGCAGACGGATCGTGTCCGCCTGGTGCGGCACTTGGCGGTAGGGCACACCGCCGCCCTGCGACACGTCCAGCTCGTCCGCCGTGCGCGGGCGCAGCATCCAGTCCGAGTAAGCCTGGACGTGGAGAGCCCGCAGCGGCCCCAGCTGGCCTGAGACGATGACCTTGCGCATCGTGCGCACGGGCAGGCTGAAGCTCTGGGTGTGCCCGGCGAGCAGCTTCACCCCATGCTTTTCGGCGGCCTTCAGCATGCGCTCGGCCTGCTCCAGCGACAGCGCCATCGGCTTCTCGACCACCACGTGCTTGCCATGCTCGGCGGCCATGATGGCGTGCTCGGCATGGAAGCGGTTGGGTGTGGCCACCCACACCGCCTCGACGTCGGGGTCCTGGCACAGCTTCTCGACGCTGTCGTACGCCTTGGCGCCTGAGAATCGCTTCTGGAAGAGCTGTCGCGTTTCGGCCACCAAGTCGGCCCCGGCGAACAGGTCCAGCTCGGGCATGCTCTCCATGGCCGGCAGGATCTCGGTGGCCCCGACGCCGATGCCGGCGATGCCGATCTTGAGCTGGCGGGCCATGCTAGCCCCTCACTCCGCCGAGCGCCCTCACCTAGCCTCTCCGCTCGCCGTCCGCGTAGGACCGGTGGGCGAGGAACTTTCGGCGATGGACGCCTCGAGGATGTCGCAGGCGCGGTCCGCCTCCTCGATGCTGACAGACAGCGGCGGTGCGATGCGGAAGCAGTTGCCAAACATGCCGCCTTTGCCCACCAGCAGGCCATGGCGCTTGGTGGCCTCGTGAATGGCCATCATCTTGGCCGGGGCCGGCTTGCCGTCCGGCTCGACGATCTCGACGGCAACCATTAGGCCCTTGCCGCGCACCTCGCCGACGCACTCGAAGCGGCCGGCCAGCGACGCCAACCGCTCGAGCATGTGGGCGCCAACGCGCTTGGCGTTGGCCTGCAGGTCGGGGTCCAGGAC
>DAIUFO010000480.1:0-2643 GCA_036844545.1 Chloroflexota bacterium | reverse complement strand
ATCATCACGCCAGCCACGCCCAGGAACAGCGGCTGGATCAGCACGATCCGCGTCAAGTCCACCACCAGCTGCTGCTGCTCCGGCGAGTAGCTGGCGACCAGCACCGAGGTGAGCCGCGGCGCGAAGATCTCCAGCAGCGCGGCGGCGGCGCCTGCCAGGATCAGCATCATGTTCATGACGCTGGAAGCCACGCGCGCGGCTTCCTCGCGCTGGTCCCGCGCCAGGTAGCCGGCGAAGACCGGGATCAACGACGAGCCCAACAGCCCGCCCGCCACGATGTTGTAGATCGTGTCCGGCACGCGCATGGCGGTCCAGAAGGCGTCCATCTGGCCGCTGGTGCCGAACTCTATGGCGAATACCTGCTGGCGGACGAGCCCGAGCAGCCGGCTGGCCACCGTGCCGGCCATGACCATGGCGGCCGCCCAGGCGAAGGGGCTTGCAGGGGCCCTCACCCTTCAACGCCGCTGTGGGCAGACGCTCTTAGCCGCGAACCACGGGCCGCCGGCGGGCGGGTGGGCTCCCTCACCCTAGCCCTCTCCCGGCCGCGGCGGGAGAGGGGACTCTTGAGGGCGAGGGGACTGCAGGGACTACTTGCGTGCCAGCTCTCGCAGGCGTGCCACTGTCTCTTCGGGGACGTCCACCGTGCCCAACTCCACGTCCCGCACCTCGGGGCCGTGGTAATCGCTGCCGCCCGTAGGCACCAGATCGTAGCGCGTGGCCAGGTCCAGGAAACGGGCGGCCATCTCCGGCGGATGGTCGGCGTAGTACACCTCGATGCCCTGCAAGCCGGCGTCGACGAGCTGGCGCAGGGTCTCCTCTGTCGGCCGGTAGCGCCGCGGACCGTCCGGCCACTCGGGATGCGCCCACGAGGCGGCGCCACCGGCGCCGCGGATCATGTCGATGGCCTGCGCCGCGGCCAGCTTCTCGCTGGCAATGTAGGCCGGCTGGCCCATGCCGAGCCAGCGGTCGAAGGCCTCGGCAAAGGTCTGCACGTAGCCGCGCTCAAGCATGGCTCGGGCAACGTGCGGCCGGCCGATAGCGCCGTCGGCGATGCGCCGGACGCGCTCGAAATCCAGCGGCATGCCCAGGCTGGCTAGGCGATCGATCACGTCGTGGGCGCGGTCCTCACGCCCCTCCTGAAGGTGGCGCAGCGTGGCTTGCAGCTCCGGACTGTCGTAGCTGAGGAAGTAACCCAGCATGTGGATGCCTTCCTCGGCCGAAAGCTCGATGCCGGGGATCAGCTCGAAGCCGTCAAGGGTAGCCGCGACGGCTCGGGCCTCATCCAGGCCGCCGGTCCCGTCGTGATCGGTCAGCGCCAGGAAACGCACGCCGGCCGCGGCGGCCTTGCGGACCACCACCTCGGGCCGCTCCGAACCGTCGGACACGGTACTGTGGCTGTGCAGATCGACGGTGCTGGCCATCAGCCAATGGTAACGGCGCGCCCGACGCGCTCAGGCGATGCGGGCCAGCTCGCGTTGGCTGGCGATGGCGATGGCGGCCGCGGACGAGGAGCGGACCATCCTGGCCAGCGCAACACGCCGAGCCACGTGAGAATCAATAACGACCAGGTTCGGCCGGAGGCTGGCCACAGCCGAGCTGAGCCGCTCCGGATTGACCGCCACCGGCCGCCAATCGCGGCCCTTGGCGCTCACCCACAGCGCGAAATCAATTGGGTTCTGCTCGTACGTGGCAAAAATCGCCCAGCGCTTCACGACGCCCAGCCTTATGCCGCGGTCGGCGAAAAGTCGCAGCAGCTTTTGCTTCGTGCGGCGCTTCCAGGCAGGATCGGGCTCGGCTCTCGGTAAAGCCCGCAGCCGCGCCACGAACTCATGAGTCGTTAACAAGACCTCGAAACTGAAGTAACGCAATATCCGCGCCACCGCGGCCTGTTCTTTAGGCGCCGTGGATGATACAAAGGCACTATGACAGCTACCACTCAGCTCCAAGGCTGGGCTGCCCTGCAAGGGCACCACCGGCAGATGCGCGACCTCCACTTGAGAGAGCTGTTCGCGCAGGATCCGAAGCGTGGCGAGCGGCTGTGCGCCGAGGGCGCCGGCATCTACCTGGACTACTCTAAGAATCGGGTTACCGACGAGACCCTGCGCCTGCTGTTGCAGCTCGCGGCAGAGGTCGGCCTGCGGGAGCGCATCGACGCCATGTTCCGCGGCGACAAGATCAACGTCACCGAAGACCGGGCCGTGCTGCACGTGGCCCTGCGCGCGCCCCTCGGCCAGCGCATCGTGGTGGACGGCCACGACGTCGTGCCCGACGTCCACGAAGTACTCGACAAGATGGCAGGCTTCGCCGAGCAGGTGCGCAGCGGCGATTGGAAAGGCCACACGGGCAAGTCAATCCGCAACGTGGTCAACATCGGCATCGGCGGCTCTGACCTTGGCCCGGTCATGGCCTACGAGGCGCTGCGCTCCTACAGCCGGCGGGACATGACCTTCCGCTTCGTCTCCAACGTCGACGGAACGGACTTCGCCGAGGCTACGCACGACCTCGATGCCGCCGAGACGCTGTTCATCATCTCGTCCAAGACGTTCACCACACTGGAGACCATGACGAACGCCCGCTCCGCTCGCGAGTGGACGCTGGCCACGCTGAAGGACGAGCATTCCATCGCCCGGCATTTTGTCGCGG
>DAIUFO010000479.1:0-2647 GCA_036844545.1 Chloroflexota bacterium | reverse complement strand
GTTCTATCTGGCCTACCTCGCCATGTCGCACACGCTCGAGATCGACACGACCGCCGAGGAAGTGGCGGCGCTCACGGATCGCTCGCTGCCGGTGTACACCATACTCGTCCCGCTTTACAAGGAGACGGCGGTGCTGCCGAGGCTGGTCGAGGCCATCGACCAGCTGGACTATCCCAAGGCCAAGCTTGACGTCAAGCTGCTGCTCGAGGAAGACGATGCCGAGACTATCGCCTTTGCCCGGGCCGCAGGGCCTGCCCAAAGGCAAGCCCAAGGCCTGCAACTACGGGCTTATCCAGGCGCAAGGCGAATACGTCGTCATCTACGACGCGGAGGACCTGCCGGAGCGCGACCAGCTCAAGAAGGCGCTGGTGGCGTTCAGCAAGGGCGACGACCGTCTGGCCTGCGTGCAGGCGAAGCTGAACTACTTCAATCGCGATCAGAACCTGCTGACGTGCTGGTTCACCACCGAGTACTCGATGTGGTTCGACCTCTTCCTGCCGGGCTTGGATGCGAGTGGCGCGCCCATTCCCCTGGGTGGCACCAGCAACCACTTCCGCACGGACATGCTGCGCGGGATAGGCGCCTGGGATCCGTACAACGTGACGGAGGATGCGGACCTGGGCGTGCGGCTATTCAAGCGTGGCTGGACGACGGCGGTCATCGACTCGACGACTTACGAAGAGGCCAATTCCGAGGTCTACAACTGGATTCGCCAGCGCTCACGCTGGGTCAAGGGCTACATCCAGACGTATCTGGTGCACATGCGACATCCGCTCGACCTGCTGCGTCAGCTTGGGCCGAAAGGCTTCTTCTCCTTCCAACTAGTCGTCGGCGGCACGTTCTTCTGCTTCCTGATGAACCCCGTCTTCTGGGCGGTAACGGCGGCCTGGTTTCTGTTTCATTCCGATTGGGTGCGGCCGTTGTTTCCGCGACCAGTGTTCTACATGGGCGCCTTCAGTTTGTACATCGGCAACTTCGCCTTCACCTACCTGAATGTCGCTGGCTGCTTGCGACGTGAGTACTACAACATGGTGAAGTACGCGCTGTTGACGCCGATCTATTGGGCGTTGATGAGCGTAGCCGCCTGGAAAGGCTTCCTGCAGCTGTTCTATGCCCCGAGCTATTGGGAGAAGACCAACCATGGCCTGTTCGCTGGGGAGATTCAGGCGTCTGACCTTCAGGGGCCGGGTTCGTGAGTATTGCCCTCCAGCCTGGCGTCCGCCCTCTGCCGGTGCGTTTACGGTCGGCCGCGCAGGCGTACGTCGCGACAAACCCGACCATGCTGGTGTTTGGCGCCAGCCTGATCCTCTATGTCAGCGAGGCCTGGTACCTCACCGAAATCCTGGGCGTGGTTCACAATGATGCCGTCAGCCGCACTGCGCTAGCGTCGTTCACGCTGTTCGGACGTGATCCGCATTTGGCGGCCATTGGCTTCGTCTGGAACCCCCTGCCAAGCCTGGTGCAGATTCCGCTGCTGCCGCTGCTGCGGCCGCTGGGCTTGCAACTGCTGGCCGGATCACTGCAAAGCGCAGCATTCATGGCCGGAGCCGTGGCGCTGGTGTGGGCCTTCTTGGGCCTCTTCCCGCGCGCCGGCCGGCTGCGGCTGCCCCTGGCGGCCCTCTTCGCGCTCAATCCCATGATCGTGCTGTACGGCGCGAACGGGGTCAGCGAGGCCTCGCTGATCTTCTTCCTCCTGGGCACGGCCTACTTCATGATCCGCTGGTTCGAGCGGGGCGGCTATGCCAGCCTGCTCGGCATGGGGCTGATGACGGCCGGCGCGTTCGGCGCGCGCTACGAGGCCGTGCCGCTGGCCGCCGGCGGCATGATCGGCATCATCATTGCCGCGCTCAGCGCTCGCAAACTCGATCCGCCGCGGATCGAGGCCATGCTCCTCACGTACCTTGCACCCGTGTCCTACACGGTGATGCTATGGCTGTTCTTCAATCGGACGATCATGGGCGACGCACTGTTCTTCCTACGCAGCTCGTACGGCAACACCAGCCAGACCAGCGGTGTCCGCGATGCGGGGAGTTATCTGCAGGGCGTCGTTCATTCGCTTCCTGGCGCACTGCTGTATGCCGGCGAGCGATTGCTGGGCGTATTCCCTGTATTCGGCGTCGTGCTGCTGGCGGCGGTTGCGGCGCTCATGGCAAAGCGGGAGTGGCGAGTGCTGTGCATCGGCGCGCTTGTGCTGTCGGTTCCGGCGTTCCACGTACTGCTGCTGTTCAGCGGCGGGTCGTTTGGCTGGCTTCGCTTCTTCATGTACGGCATTTCCGGCGCCTTTCTGCTGGCTCCGTTCGTATTGCCGCTGTTTCACGGTCGCCTCGGCGGGCGGATCCCGGCCCTCGCGCTGGTGGCCGCCTTCGGCTTGTCCGACGTGGCCAGCGGCTGGCTCATGGCCCAGCCGGACTTCGGGCGCGAGGAGGCGTCGTTTGTGAACAAGGTCCTTGACTCGCGCACGCCGCTGGCCGATGACCGCACCTTCGCCGACGAGCGGAGGGTGGCAGCCTACGTCGACCAGAACCTGGTTGGCAAGCGCATCGAGCTGGCCGGTGTCGATCCGCGCTCCTGGCTTCAGAAGCTGCCAAGCGCGTTCGAAGATCAGCACGCAGATCTGCGGATCCTGCTCTGCCACTTCCCGCGCGCG
>DAIUFO010000478.1:361-2659 GCA_036844545.1 Chloroflexota bacterium | reverse complement strand
GCGCGGACGCACACGTCACGCACCAAGGCCGCCAACCCCAACTCTTGCCTACGCAGCTGGAGCTCGCCGTTGGACAAGCGGGCCGCCTCCACGAGCTCGCCAGTGAGTACGTTCAAATGCCGCGTCTCGGCCAGGGCCTCGGCCAGATAGCGCCGCGCCGCGCCGCCGTCGCCGCCCGCCAGGGAGCGCTCCATCAACTGCAGCGCCGCGAGCAGGACGGTGAGTGGCGTGCGCAGCTCGTGGCTTACCAGGGCAGCCACATGGCCCGGCTCGTCCATTCTGCCCGCTTCCTCGAAAATGAGCACGCTGCCGGCGGCAGACTTCTCGCCACAGCCAAAGAGCTGATAGCCGCTGACGTTGAACAGCTTGCGGGTACCGTCGGCCAGCTCCAGTTTCAGAGCCGAGCAAAAGCTGTCGCCGCGGCGGGCACGTGCTTGCGGCCATTGGGCCCTGGGCAGCGCCTCGCCGCGGGCATCCCGCGGCTTCAAACGCTCCGGGTCTCCAAAGAGCTGGGTGAAGGCGCTGCTGCAGGCCGTTGGCTTGCCGCGCTGGTCAACCCACAGGACGGCCAGCCGGTCCCCGACCAGCGGCGGTCCCAGATCCGAAGCCTCCATGCTGTCCCTGGGCTATACGCTAGATCGGGGCCACGCGAGTTCTGAGTTCTGAGTTCTGAGTTCTGAGCCCGGGGTCACGAGTCTGGTGGCAGGCTGCTCCAGCATAGGGCCATGCGTTGGCTATGGCAGAAGGCGGCGGCGCCAAGCGCCGAGACCGAAGTCCGCGAAGAGACGGCCTACCCGTCGGGAACCCTCGAGGACTTTTACTGGGGCCGGCCGGTAAGCGGCACCGAGGAGGACTACCTGTGGCGCAGGCTGTCCGACAACTGGTACCAAAAGGACGTCCTGCCCAGCACCTACCTGGAGCTGCACAACCAGTGCTACGAGGCCTACAACTCCAACCCGCTGGCGCGCCAGGCGATCGAGATCACAACCTCGATGGTGCTGGGCAGCGGCCTCAAGGTGGCGGCCCACACGCAGCGCGTGCAGCGCCTGCTCGATCGTTTCTGGCACGACCCGGACAACCACATGGACCTGCGCGTCTGCAGCCTGTGCACCGAGCTGGGGCTGTACGGCGAGCAGTTCATCCGTTTCTTCGTGAACCCCATCGACGGCAGCGTGAAGATCGGGCAAATCGACCCCTCGACCATCGACCAGATCGTGACCGACCCGAACAACGTCGAGAAGCCGCTGCGCTTCCACCAGCGGCCGGTGGGGCCGGGCGCGGACGTATGGTCCGCCGGAGTCGGGAGTCAGGAGTCGGGAGTCAGGAGATCGTCGACCGGACCAGCCCGGTTTGCGGCAGATGAGCCGCCGGTTGCGGGCGGGCCGGGGCGCACCGACTCTCGACTCCCGGCCCCCGACTCCCCGGAGGGGCGCTGGTTCGTGGCGGGGGAAGAAGTCATCCAGTTCGCCATCAACAAGGTGAGCAACGCCAAGCGTGGGCAGAGCGACCTGGCCACGCTGCTGGTGTGGCTGAATCGCTACAAGGACTGGCTGACGGACCGGGTGCGGCTCAACAAGTACAAGGGCGCCTTCGTGTGGGACGTGAAGCTGGCCGGCGCCGACAAGAAGACCATCGATCGCAAGAAGATGGAGTACGCCTACTCGCCGCTGCCGGGCAGCGTGGTGGTCCACAACGAGAACGAAGAGTGGTCCGCGGTCGAGCCCAAGATCGGCGCCGACCAGGTGGAAGCGGACGGCAAGGCCATCAAGATGATGATCGCGGTCGGGGCCGGGCTGCCCGAGCACTACCTGGCCGAGGGTGGCAACGTCAACAAGGCCACGGCCTCGGAGATGGGCCTGCCGACGCTGAAGCGCTTCGAGCGCCGCCAGGACTACTTGGCGTTCATGCTGCGCACCATCCTGGACCGGGTGCTGCGCGAAGCCCAGGCAGCCGGGCTGCTGGCCGCCCGGGCCGATACGCGCTACGACGTTATCTTCCCGCCTATCGACGTGGACGACGGCGAGGGCATCGCCTCGGCCGTGGGCCAGCTGGTGCCGGCCCTGCAGGCGGCCAAGCAGGAAGGTTGGCTGAACGACGCCACGGCTATGAAGCTGCTGCACCGCTTCCTGGGGGGCGACGCGTTCGACGTGGCCGACGCGCGCTCATGACCGACAAGGAGCGCTCCTACCTGCTGCCCGGCCTCACGCCGAGCGACCGCAAGCTGCTGCGCGGCGTGCCGCGCGACGCCGCGCTGGCAGACGAGATCGCCTACCTGCGGCTGCGCATCCGCAAGCTGGC
>DAIUFO010000478.1:0-351 GCA_036844545.1 Chloroflexota bacterium | reverse complement strand
AGCCGCTGCCCGAGGCCGCCAGCGCGCGCGGGCGGCGCGACGCCGACCAGCTGCTGGTGCGCATGCTGGAGCTGCTGACGCGCATGGTCAGCGCTCAGGCCAAGCTGGGCGACGAGCCCGAGGACCAGTGGGCCGCGATCGCCGACCTGGCGCGGCGCCGGCTGATCGCCGCCGGGCTGGCGAAGGCCGGTGCAGCTCGTGGCGAAGCGGGAGAGGAGGCTGGCTGAGCCCACTTTATGGTCCGGCGGAATCTGCCGCCTGACGGCGGCGACACCCTCACCCCAGCCCTCGCTCGCGAGCGGGCGAGGGAACAATTGATCGTGGCCAGCGAGGATGTCGCCTCCTTCTCGG
>DAIUFO010000477.1:0-2660 GCA_036844545.1 Chloroflexota bacterium | reverse complement strand
GGCCAGCCTGGATACCGGCCAGCAGCGGCGCTGCCAGATCACGACCTCAACCCCGTGCCGCGCGCGAAAGTCGCGCCCTCCCCATCGCACACTCGAGTAGCTGGTGATGACGACCTGAGCGTCATCTGTTCAGCCGGACCCGGATGGAGCTGACGACCACGCCTGGCCTGCCACGCAGCGCCAGCTCAATGGCCAGGCCAAGCTGATTGTGCAACGGCTCCTCCCAGAACCGCCGGGTGATCACCTCAGGCAGAAGCACGGTAATCAGGCCGTCTGGATGCTCCTGGCGCAGGGCCTCCACGACCTCCACCAGCGGAGCCACGATCTCGCGGTAGGGCGACGGCGCGATCTGGAGCGCCAGGAACGGCGCCCACGCCGCCCACTGCTCCCGAAACAGTGCCGCCTTGTCCTCGTCGACCGCGATGTGGACGGCGCGGACCACATCGCTCATGGCGCAGGCATATTGAACGGCTTCGGCCACGGCGCGGTCCATGCCGGAAACCGGAATGAGGATAGGGTGTCCGCAGGCGAGCGGCCGGGGGCAGGGCGCGAGCTCCAGCTCACGTCGAGCTTCCGCGTAGTGACGATGCACGGCTTGAAAGAGCAGCACCAGGGTTGGTACCAGCAGCACGACAATCCAGGCACCCTCCAGGAACTTGCTGGCCAGCACAATGACGGTCACGACCGCGGTGACGAGCGCGCCGCCGCCGTTCACCAGCAGCTTGATGTGCCAGCGCTCGTCGCGGGTCCGCCACCAGTGCCGGACCATGCCTGCCTGGGACAGCGTGAAGCACAGGAACACGCCTACCGCGAAGAGCGGGATGAGCGCGTGGGTGCTGCCTCTGAAGACGACCACCAGCACTATCGCCAGCAGGCCGATGGCATTAATGCCGTTGGAGTAGGCCAGCCGCAGCCCGCGATGGGAAAACTGGCGCGGGAAATACCCGTCCTCGGCCATGATGGCGGCCAGTCGCGGGAAGCCATTGAAGGACGTGTTGGCGGCCAGCAGCAGGATGACCGAGGCCGCCACTTGGACCAGGTAAAAGAGTGGCGTGCCGCCGGCGAAGGTCTGGCCGATCTGGGCGATGACATTGGCCTGGTCCGCCGGGACCGCGCCGATGATCATCCCCAGTCCGGCGACACCGAGGAACAGCGCGCCCAGGATGACCGCCAGCGTCAGCAAGGTGGCCGCCGCGTTCTTCGACTCCGGTTTTTCGAAGGCGGGCACGCCGTTGGCGATGGCTTCCACCCCGGTCATAGCTGTGCAGCCGCCGGCGAACGCCCGCAGCACCAGGAACAGGCTCAACCCTTCGACAGCGGACGGCGCGGTCGCAGCCACATGTGGCACGCCGGCGACGGCGATGTGAACGAAGCCGACGACCAGCAGCGCGGCCAGTGAGCCGATGAAGAGGTAGGTCGGAATGACGAACGCTGCGCCAGCCTCGCGCACGCCGCGCAGGTTGACAATCATGAGCAAGACGATGGCCACGACGTCAGCAGGCACTCGAAAACGATCCAGCGTCGGGGCAAAGGCGATGAGCGCTTCGACGCCGGCGGTCACCGACACGGCAATGGTGGTCAGATAGTCCACCATCAAGGCCGCGGCAGCTACCAGCCCCGCTCCCGTGCCCAGGTTCTCCCGAGCGACGGTGTAGGAACCACCGCCGCGCGGGTAGGCGAAGATGGTCTGCCGATAGGAGATGGCGACGATGGCCAGCAGGGCTGCGATGGCCAGGGCGATGGGCAACGCGAGCCTGGTCGTCACCGCGCCGGCCAGCAGCAGGACATACAGGATCTCGTCGGGACCGTAGGCCACCGAGGACAGCGCGTCGAGGCCGAAGGCGCCCATCGCTCGAGGACGGGTGAGCCGCTCGTGGGCTGCGGCCGTGTTGGGCAGGGGCGGCCCCAGCAGCAGCCGGGCGATCAAGCCGGGAGCCGTAAGCGAGTGATGCTGGCCGGGGCTGCTCTTCCCGGCCAGCCACCGCCCGGCTGGCCGGACGGCCCAGCCTGGGCTTTTCGGGACTTCTCCAACACGAGCCTCGTCACGATGTCGTTCTGCTCGCGGTTGATCGAACCAGCTGTGGCGAGTGCCGGCCGGTGAATGTAAGCGTAGGGCAAGTCTCCGCTGACCAGCCTGCCGCCCAAGCCACGCATCGTGGTTGGACTTTGGCTACCTTCCCAAATAGCCAAGCAGGCGCACCAGTCCAACGCCGATCAGGCCGCTGCCCAGCAGAACGGAGGTGGGCAGGGCAACGCCGTAGGCGAGGGCACGTGTTATCACCAAAGCGCCTGCCACGATAAGTGCGCAGGCGATCACCACACGTAAAGGACGGTACGTTTGTTGGGCGCGAAGCCACCGGTCCATTTGGGACCTCAACTCGCTTGCGCAACCCTGTCGTCGGGCGACGAACGTCGAGTCAGTCTCGGGGGCTCGCCCGCGCCGAGTCTGCTGTTCATGACGTTGGCTATCAACGGTACGGCCTCAGCCTCCTTGAGACTTCATCTTCTGCCTGTCCACGCAACGTCCAACCTCAAGTAACGATCTGACGCCGCTTTCTTCAACGGCCAGGCATGGGTTGTCATGATGCTCATCGCTTTGGTCGTGGGCACGGTCCTGTTTTGCCTGGTCGGGTTGCTCATGGTGGTGGCGCAGGGTCAGC
>DAIUFO010000476.1:0-2679 GCA_036844545.1 Chloroflexota bacterium | reverse complement strand
ACCGTGATGTCGCGCCCGCCGGCTTTATTGCCAACTTCGGCCAGGTACATCTTAAAGCCGTTTTCCATGGCTTTGCCGAGCTGCGCCAAGGCGCCGCTGGTGGACACCGGCAGGCCGATCTTGAGCGGCCCGGTCGATGCTGCGGCCGCGCCCGATGCGGCCGGTTTGGCTGCCGCCGAGCCACTGGCGGCGGGCTTGGCGGCTGCACTGGCCGCTGTCGATGCCGCGGGCTTGGCCGAGGCGGCCGCTGCCGCGGAACTGGCCGGAGCCACCGTGCTTGGCTTGGCCGCCGCGCTCGAGGGCGCAGCCGGGCTCGAGGGTGGCGCTGCTCCCCCGCCGCCGCACGCGGCCAGCGCCAGGCAAATGATTCCGCCTACCGGGCTGAGAAGTCGTGATTTCACTTTTATTCGCTACCTCCTTGTGGTGTGCGCTCACTTTGTACCCCATGCGGGCACTCGCGCGCAAGGTCGCCCTACAATCGGGTGACTATGCCTGCTGACATGGGTGTCATGCTCCACACCGGCGACTTGGAGTTCGACGAGATCACCCGCTTCGCGCAGGAGGCGGACAAGCTCGGTTTCGAGCGCTTCTGGCTGACCGAGGAGTCCGGCAAGGAAGCCTTTGCTCTGCTGGCCCTCCTGGCCCGCGAAGCGCCAGGTATCGCTCTCGGCACCAGCATCGTCAACTTCTACTCGCGCACTCCGACCCTCCTGGCGATGGGCACACGCACCATCTGGGACCTGACCAACGGCCGCTTCGCCCTGGGCGTCGGCACAGGCGGCGTGGGCTTCATGGTGCGGGGCCACGGCACTGGCATTCCCCGGCCTATCGCCCGCGGGCGCGAAAGCCTGCGCATCATCCGCGGCCTGCTAAGCCAGAAGCGCTTCTCCTATGAAGGGGAATGGTTCCAGGTCAAGGACTTCCATCTGCGCGAAGGGCCAATAGAGGCCAACGTGCCGATCTACCTCGCCGCCCTGGGGCCGCAAATGGTCCGCCTGGCGGCCAAGGAGTTCGATGGCTTCATCATGAACTGGCCGACCGCCGAAGCCGTGGCCGAGTACCGCGGCATCGTCGAAAAGGCCGCGCGCGAAGCCGGCCGCGATCCGTCGGCGGTCAAGGTCTTGAGCCTGACGATGGCCGTGGCCAACCCCAACGACGAGACCTCGATCGACGCTATGCGGCGCGGCCTGGCCTTCTACTGCGCTTCCGAGCATTACCTGCACATTGCCGACATCTCGGGCCACGGCGCCGGCGCGCGCAAGGTGCACGAGGTGTGGCAGACGGGCGACTTCAAGAAAGCCGCCGCGCTGGTAACGGATGCGATGGTCGAGAAGTTCAGCGTAACCAACGCCAAGGAGCTGAAGCGCATCCTGGCCGACGGCGTCTATCCCATCATCTACCCCGTCCCCCGCCGCGACCGCATATACGAAGACCACGTCGAAACCGCGCGCGTTGCCATGTCCTACGCCACCGATGTCCCCTCTCCCGCCGCTTTCGCCGTCCGCGTAGGACCGGGAGAGGGCCAGGATTCGAGTAGTGAGTAGCTGGACATGAGATACGAGTATCCCCTCGCCCGCCTCAGCGGGAGAGGGCTAGGGTGAGGGACCCAAGTGCTTGAGGGGTTTGTACCCTATCCACCGGAATTCATCCAACGCTACCGCGAGCGCGGCTATTGGGAAGACCGGCCGCTGATCGACCACTTCCGCGATGCCTTCGCCAGCCACGCCGACCGCGTGGCCATCGTCTTCGGTGACGAGCGCGTGACCTACCGCCAGCTTGGCGATCGGGTCGATTGGCTGGCTCTGCACCTGCTCGAGCTCGGGCTCAAGCCTCTCGACAGCGCGGTCATGCACCTGCCCAACATCCCGGAGTTCGTGTACCTGTACCTTGCCCTTCAACGCATCGGCGCCATCCCGCTGATGGCCTTGCCACCGCACCGCCAGCACGAGATCGGCCACTTCGTCGACTTCATCGACGCCGAGGCGTACGTCATTCCCGACAACTGGGCCGGCTTCAACTTTCCGGGCATGGCGCTGTCCATCCGCGACAAGGCCAAAACCCTGAAGCACATCCTGGTAACCGGCTCCGACGTCCCGGACGGCTGCGTCTCCGTGTCGCGCTGGCTGGCCACCGAACCCTCTCTGCCGGCCAGCCGTTTGGATGAGCTGCAGATCGATCCGCTGGAGCCCTGTACCTTCCAACTGTCGGGCGGCACGACCGGCATCCCCAAGGTCATCGCCCGCACCCACAACGACTACGTCTACAACTCCAAGGCCTCCGGCGCGGTCATCGACATCCATCCCGACGACGCCCTGCTGGTGGTCCTGCCCATCGCCCACAACTTTCCGCTGGCTTCGGCCGGCATCCAGGCCTTCCTGCTGGAGGGCGCGCGCATCGTGCTGTCGACCAGCACGCGGCCTTCAGACGTGATGCCGCTGATCGAGCGCGAGCGCATCACGCATCTCGAGATCGTGCCGGCGCTGATCATCCGCTGGCTGGACGACCCTGAGCTCGGCAAGTACGACCTGTCGTCCGTCCGCGTGGTCAACAGCGGCGGCCAGAAGTATCAGCCGGAGACCAAGGTCCGGACCGAGGAGGTCTTCGACAAGGCGAAGGTCCAGGAGGTGTTCGGCATGGCCGAGGGCTTGCTCATGTACAGCCGGCTGGAGGACTCCCGCG
>DAIUFO010000475.1:0-2684 GCA_036844545.1 Chloroflexota bacterium | reverse complement strand
CCGGCTGTTTTGATGGCCGGCCATCGCCGCAAGGTCTACCTCGAGGATCTCGGCCTCGACGATGCTCGAGCCCGCTATGCGCAGGCGTTGGCGGACGCCCGCTTCGGCCCCATGCCCTCGGAGCTGGCGCCTCTGCACGAAGCGCTCGATAGAGTCACGGCTGAGCCGGTTTGGGCCAAGATCTCCGCCCCCCACTACTACGCCTCCGCCATGGATGGCATCGCCGTTCACGCCATTGAGACGGCCGGCGCCACCGAGACCAGCCCCAAGCGGCTCAACCTGGGCGAGCAAGCTGTCTGGGTGGACACCGGCGACGCCATGCCGGCCGGCTTCGACGCCGTGATCATGGTCGAGAACGTCCAGGAGTTGGCCGAAGGCGAGGTCGAGATTCACGCCTCAGTCGCTCCCTGGCAGCACGTCCGGCCGATGGGCGAGGACGTCGTGGCCACCGAGCTGATCCTGCCGCAAGGCCATCGCATCCGCCCCTTCGATCTCGGCGCGGTGGCCGCCGCCGGGGTGACCGAGCTGCCCGTCCGGCGGCGGCCACGCGTCGCCGTCATTCCCACCGGCACGGAGCTGATCGAGCCCGGCCAGCCTATCGAGCCTGGCCGCATCATCGAGTTCAACTCTCTCATCCTGGCCGGCCAGATCAGCCAGTGGGGCGGCCAGCCCGACCGTCTGGGCATCTCGCGGGACGACTACGACACCATCAAAGCCGTCGTCGCCAAGGCGGTCGAGGACCACGACCTGGTGCTGGTCAATGCCGGCTCGAGCGCCGGCTCGGAAGACTTCACCGCGGACGTGATCGCCGAATTGGGCAAGGTCGTGGTCCATGGCGTAGCGGTGCGGCCTGGCCATCCCGTCATCCTGGGGATCATCGCGGGCAGGCCAGTCATCGGCGTGCCCGGCTACCCGGTCTCGGCCGCGCTGACCTTGGAGCTGTTCGTGAAGCCGCTCATGGCTCAGCTGCTGGGCGCCGCCGAGGTCCATCCGCCGGTCGTCAAAGCCGAGATGACGCGTAAGGTGCTCTCGCCTATGGGCGAAGACGAGTTCCTGCGCGTAACCCTGGGCCGGGTGGGTGATCGGCTGGTGGCCGCACCGCTGAACCGTGGCGCCGGCGTGATCACCTCCCTGGTGCGGGCCGATGGCTTGGTGCGCATCCCGCGTTTCTCCGAAGGCGTAAACGTCGGCGATCGCGTTGAAGTCGCGCTGTTGCGCCGCCAGGACGAGATCGAGCAGACCATCCTGTGCATCGGCAGCCACGATCCCGCCATCGACGTGCTGGCCAACTACATCGCGCGCACCTGCCCAGGCCGCCGGCTCAGTGCGGCTAACGTCGGCAGCTTCGGGGCGCTGCTGGCCCGCAAACGCGGCGAGTGCCATCTTGGCGGCTGCCACCTGCTCGACGAGGAGACCGGCGTGTACAACATCCCCGATCTGGCGCGAGTACTGGAGGGCCAGCCAGCGGTGCTGGTCCACATGGCCATGCGCGACCAAGGCCTCATCGTTCAGCCCGGCAATCCGAAACATGTCACTTCGCTGGCCGATCTCACGCGCCACGACGTCCGCTTCGTCAACCGCCAGAAAGGCTCAGGCACGCGCGTGCTGCTCGACTACGAGCTGAAACGCCAGGGCCTCGACCCTGCCGGTATCCAGGGCTACGGGCGCGAGGAGTTCACCCATCTGGCCGTCGCCGCCGCCGTCCAGGGCGGCTCCGCCGATGCCGGCCTGGGCGTGCTGTCGGCCGCGCGAGCCCTCCGGCTCGACTTCGTGCCGCTCCTCCAGGAGCAGTACGACCTGCTGGTCGGCGCCGAGTTCTGGGAGGACCGCTTCCTAGCCCCGCTGCGCGCCGCTCTCAGCTCCCCCGACCTTCGCCGCGAGATCGAAGCCCTAGGCGGCTACGACGTCTCCCGCATGGGCGAGATCCTGGCACAAGGCTAACGCAACCGGCGAGGCTCGATCCTGCCATTCCATGGTGTAATCGTGCGTCATGGCACGTGTGAAACAGATTACGGAGAAGGCTGAGCTGACGGGGGAGTACCAGCATTTGTTCGAGCGGATGGCGCAGGGGCATGGAGGGTCGGTGCGGGGGCCTTACAGCATCCTGTTGTACAGCCCGGGCGTGGCGGACAAGGTGGACGCCTTGTCGGCGTCGTTAAGGAAGGACTCGGAGCTGGGCCCGGAAGAGCACGTGGTAGCTGCACTGGCAGTTGCCCGTGCGAAGGACTGCCTCTTCGTGTGGAGCGTGCAGGCGCCGAACGCGCGGCGGGCTGGGGTATCGGAGGAGGCGATCGCTGCGCTTCGGGACCGGAAGACGAGCGGGCTCAGTGAGGATCAGGCGGACATCGCCAGCTACGCGCAGCAGCTGGCGACGGGCAGCCGGGTCGACCAAGCGACGTTCGACCGGCTCAAGGATCGCCACGGCGTGCGCTGGCTGGTGGAGCTGACGGCGACCGCTGGCCACTTCGGGCTGATTTCCGGGATCAATAACGCCTTTGAGGTGCCGCCTTCAGAAGGAGGAGACCAACTGCCCGTTTAGCGGCGCCGGCGGCGGTCCTGATCCGGCCGTGGCTGCTTTGGCGCGTCTCGCGTCAGCTGCTCCATACGCTCGTCGAATGACGCTCCGGCCTGGCGACGGCGCGCATCTTCCAGCCGCTCCGCCTCGCGGTCGGGGTGGGCGGGGC
>DAIUFO010000474.1:2017-2685 GCA_036844545.1 Chloroflexota bacterium | reverse complement strand
GTTCAATTCCACTCGGCCCAGCTTGCTCGCGCTCTCGACGTCCACACCGCCTTCGCCGCCGGCCATCAGGACCGGTCGTTTGGCTTCGTAGTCAATGGCGACGGACAAGTAGAGCTCGCGCGCAGGCTCTATGACCTCCTCTACGAGCACGGAATGGACGCGGCAACCCAGCAGATCGCGATCGAGCAGCTGCTCCGCTGAGCTGGCTGCCTGTTGAGGATCGGCAGCCAGCAGCACGCCTCCGGCTTTGCCCCGCCCGCCGCGTGGAATCTGTGCCTTCACCATCACCGCGCGACCAAGCTCGGTGGCAGCCTGGGCGGCCTCAGCCGCGGTTCGGGCGACGCTGCCCCGTGGCGACGGCAACCCTTCTTGTGAGAGAAGCCGTTTGGCCTGCCATTCCAGCAGGTTCATGGAAGCTGGGCGCGGCGGGCATGGTAGCCCCACAGCAGGTTGAACAGGCGGTCGTTGAGGGTGCCCGCGGCGCAATCTCGGGCCTCCTGCTCGTCGAGCGGGGATGCGCCGCCCAGCGCCGCGGCCTCAACCTGGATTCGAGCATTCTCCTCGAGGAACGTGCAGTAAAAGAACGCCTCTTTGATGGTCAAAGCTGCCACCACGACGCCATGGCCGCGCATCGCCACAGCTGGCTGATTCCCCAGTGCACGGGAGAG
>DAIUFO010000474.1:1643-2007 GCA_036844545.1 Chloroflexota bacterium | reverse complement strand
CAGCGCTGCTGTCGTCCACCACAAGCCGCGCAGACGGATAAGTCGGCACCCCGGCGTGGAGGAATCCGCCGTGCATGAACACGGGCGCGATGTCCTTCCCTGCCACACCCAGCAGCCGCGCATAGGGCGCGTGCAAATGGGCGATGCACATGATCTCGGGCCGGTCGCGGTGGACCTGGGTGTGGATACGCCACTCGATCGGGATTTCGTCGCCAGGATTGTCCAGCATCCCGCCATCAATATCGAAGACCAGCAGCTGCTCCGGGCGGACGGCGCCCTTGTCCGAACCGGCGCCGGGAGTCAGAAGGACTCGGTCGGTGCCAGGGACTCGCAGCGAAACGTGGCCGAACATGCCGATTACGCC
>DAIUFO010000474.1:0-1633 GCA_036844545.1 Chloroflexota bacterium | reverse complement strand
GATTACGCCTTGGTTGTCGAGCATGCGGCACATGGTCGCCAGCTGGTCACGCAACTCCTCTTCCGTCATGTATCTTTCCTCCGCTGAGATGAAATTCAAAAACCTGGTCTACGCCGTGGATGGTCCAATTGCCACGATACGTCTTTCGCGCGTCTCGCGCCGCAATGCGCTGAATGCCGAGCTCAAGATCGAGCTGACCCAGGCCTTGCGCCAATTTCAGGATGATGGGTCAGTCGCGTCCGGCGTTCTCACTGGCGAGGGGGAAGTGTTCTGTGCTGGTGGGGACATCGGGGAGTTCACGGAGTTGGCCGGCAAAACTGGTCCCGAGATCGTCGAGGCAGCTCGTCTCAGCGCAGAGCCCCATCGCACGGGGCTGGGCCTGACCAAGCCGTTGGTCGCGGCCGTTAACGGACCGGCGCTGGGCAGTGGCTTCGGACTGGTCGCGTTCTGTCCGTTTGCCGTGGCGGCGGAGCATGCCACTTTCGGCATCACGCCCATCCGACTGGGCGTTGTACCCCTACCAGTCATGCCCGCCGCGATTCGTGCCCTCGGCTATCGCAAAGCCCTGCAACTGTGCCTAACGGCCGAAGTGATGGACGCACACGAGGCTCTCCGGATAGGCCTCGTGGACGAAGTCGTGCCAGCCGCCGATGTCATGCCTCGAGCGCTGAGCATGGCTCGCCGGTTGGCAGAGCAAAGCCCGGTAGCCGTACGCGGCGTGATGGAGGCGTTTCACGATCTGGCCGGACGGACGCAGGACGATGTCTTTGACCAGGTCGTGCTGCGGATGGTCCCCTACTACCAAACCGAAGACCTGCGCGAGGGCTGCAAGGCATTCCTCGAAAAGCGCGCGGCGCGCTGGACCGGCCGCTGAACAGCCGAACCCGCGAGGACCGCGCAAGGCATCGCCACGGCAACCTAGTACACGCGGCCGACGTAGCGGCTACCCAAATCCATGAGAGTGCTGGGCATATCATTTGGCGTACACACGCCCCAACTGCATCTAACCGGAGGGATCGTTCATGGATTGTCGCGTACTCGCGCTTGGTCTGACGCTGATGCTGAGTGCCTGCGGCTCGCCGGCGGCAACGCCACCGGCGGGGAGCTCTGCGCGGTCCTCGTCTGCCGCGGCCAGCCTGGCTGCGCTCAACCCGCCGGTCAAGCTCAAGGTCGCCGGGCCGGTAACCATCCCCGCGGCTCCGGTCTACATCGCTTTGGATAGGGGCTATTTCAAGGACCAAGGTTTGGAGGTTGACCTGGTGCCGACTCAAGGCTCGAGTGAAACCGCGCAGCTGCTGGCGACTGGGCAGGTTGCCTTCGGTATAACAGGACCAGATCCTGCCACCTTCAATGCCATGGAACGCGGAATCGATGCCAGGATCGTCGCGTCCGCCGCGGTGAACAGTCCCACCGAACGGACCGCGGCAGTGCTCGTCCGGGCCGACTTGCTCGACAGTGGCAGCTATAAGTCGCCTAAAGACCTCAAGGGCAAAACGATTGGCATCCCCTCCCAGATGGCGCAGCTGTTCATCGAGCGATTCCTCAACCAGGACGGCTTGTCCACCAGTGACGTGAAGCTGGTCAACCTGGGCATACCCGACATCTTGCCTGCGCTGAAAAACAAGGCTATCGA
>DAIUFO010000473.1:0-2704 GCA_036844545.1 Chloroflexota bacterium | reverse complement strand
TGCACCCGCCTACTCGCCGGTAAACACCGGCTTGCGCTTCTCGCGGAAGGAGGCGACGCCTTCTTGGTAGTCGTGGCCGGCGAAGCCGCGGACGTAGGACTCGATCTGCTGCATGACCAGGTGGCCGTCGGGGCCGGGCAGGCAGGCGTTGACCGCGCGTTTGG
Source organism: Chloroflexota bacterium (assembly GCA_036844545.1). Classification (GTDB taxonomy): domain Bacteria; phylum Chloroflexota; class JAJPGV01; order JAJPGV01; family JAJPGV01; genus DATGVV01. The sequence goes on along the minus strand of DAIUFO010000473.1, from coordinate 2,540 downwards.
CGGCTTCGATGGTGATGGGCGCGTTGTGGATGAACGACTCCACGAACTGTTGAGTGAAGCCTTCCAGCTCCTCTACCGGGACGACATGGTTCAGCCAGCCGATGCGGAGCGCCTCTTGGGCGTCCATCAGCCGGCCGGTGAACAGCAGCTCCTTGGCCTTGCCGGCGCCCATCAGCGCTACCAGTTGCCGGACTTCCTCGAAGCCCAGGATGATGCCCAGCTTGGCCGGCGTGATGCCGATGCGGGCGTCGTCGGCGGCGATCCGGATGTCGCACGCATTCGCCAGCTCGCAGCCGCCGCCCACACAGTAGCCGCGGATCATGGCGATGACCGGCTGCGGCACGTCGTGGATCGCGCCCAGCGAGGTTTCCAGCATGCGGCTGTAGCGCTGCGACTGCAGGACGTTTGAGCGATGCGTGTCGAACTCCTTCACGTCCGCTCCGGCAGCGAAGGCCTTGTCTCCCGCCCCCTTGATGACGATGGCCCGTACCTCCCGCCCGCCGCCGGCTTCCTCCACCGCCTCGCCCAGCGCCTGCCACATGGCCACGTTGAAGGCGTTGCGGACATCAGGCCGGTTGAGGGTAATAGTGGCCACGGCATCACTTATGCCAAGCAGAATCGAGTCAGCCATCAGCACAACTCTAGGCCATTGGTCCGCGGCGGTCTCGGCGTCTGGTGTGGCCCGCGGCTACCGTGGAACTGTGTTCGCTTCAGCGTCAAAAACGCCCCGCCTGGCCAGGTCTCCCGGAAATCGTCAAGTATCGGCAGCGTATCGGCGGAGTATTGGCCGGCTATCGCGCCGGTATCGTTCTATCCACGCTCGCCAAGCCGTCCGAAAAAAAGTTCTTTATCTCCCCGTAGGGCTCGGCAGCAGGCTGGTGGACGTTACCCGGCGGGTTGCCCACTTTCCCGCATCGACCATGTGAAAAAAGCCCTCGACGAGCTGGTTGAACAGGGCCGGCTCCTCCAGGTTCAGCGTGTGCCCGGTCTGCGGGAAGAACACCAGTCCGGAGCTTCGGATGTGGCGCTTGAGAAACACGCCCGGATCGACGCAGGCTTCGTCCTCGTCACCAACCATGATGAGCGTCGGCGCCTCCAGTTGGTCCAGCTCCTTCTCCAGCGTGAGCAGCGTGGGGCGGTTGAGCTGCACGCCGACGATGGTGTGCGCCTGACCTACCGCCGAGTGCTCCGCCAGCCGCTCACGGAACTCGGCCCAGCCTTGGGGATCTTTGCGCTTGAACGGCTGGCGCGAGGGTCCATCGGCGTAGACCTCGGCGAAGCCTTCGATGCCGCCTGTCCTGATGAGCTCCACCACGCCGGCAACGTCGCGCTCGAACTGCTCGCGGTTGATGCTGCCCGAACCCGCCCCGGCAGCCACGATACCGCGGCACAGCTCGGGATAGCGGATGCCGAAGTTCAGGACCACGCTGCCACCCATGGAGAAGCCCACGACGTGCGCCTGCTCGATGCCCAGCTCACGGAATAGCCCGCGCAGATCCTCGATCGACAGGTCCTCCGAATAATCCTCCGCGCACTCAGGGATGCCCGAGGGCGCGTAGCCGCGGCAGCTGTAAGTGACGCAGCGGTAAAAGCGTGAAAAGAAGCGGACCTGCGGCGCCCAGCTGCGATAGTCGCCGGCGAACTCGTGGCAGAAAATGATGGGAAAGCCGTCTCCGGTGCTTTCGTAGTAGAGGCTCAAGCCGTTAATGTGCGCGGTCGGCATGTGGCTTAGCCTACTCCAATGGCAGGCGTACACTGGGATCTGAAGGAGGTGCAGCATGCCCCATTACATGACCCAGTTCTCATACACGGCGGAAGCCTGGAAGGCTCTGGCCCACAATCCCACAAATCGCCTGGACGGCTTCCGGGCGCTGGCAGACAAGCTGGGGATCAAGGTGGTCGCCGCTTACTACGCCTTTGGCGAGCACGACGGCATCATCATCACCGAGGCTCCAGACGACAAGACCATCGCCGCGGCGGTGATAGCCGCTGTGAGCCCCGGGCACATCAGGTCCGTGAAAACGACGGTGCTGATGACCGGAGAGGAGACTGTAGAGGCGCTGCGGAAAGCCGGTAGCGTCACGTACCAAGGGCCGAGCTGACGGCGGCGAGTCAATCCGCGTGAAGCGGAGCACGGAGCGAGTTTGGCCGAGGGCAGGTTCAGGACCGCCAGATCGCGCAGCGGGTGCCAGCCTTGCTGCTCCATGTCGATAGTGTCGGGTGGTTGGGCCAAACCGCCTTCGACAGACCCGCTTTTCATGGCCGCCATGCGCTCCGACGTCGAGCCGGTTCTAAGGAAGGAAGCGCCAATGGCAGTGGGAAGTAACGCGGCGTCGACGGACCAGTCGTGACTGATCGGCGGTGGGCGGCTCTCGGCAGTTTGCTGCTGGCGTTCGGACTCGCCGCGTGCGGCGAGGGCGCGGCCCCAAGCAATGCTCCCTCGAGCCCACCCTCGGCGACTGCGCCAACCGCGGCCGCCAGCAGCCCGGCGCCCGCTTCCGCGGTGGGCGGCGCAGCCTCCGCCTCAGCTAAGCCGGTTG
>DAIUFO010000472.1:0-2708 GCA_036844545.1 Chloroflexota bacterium | reverse complement strand
TCAGCCACACGGGCGGGCTGGCACAGCACCCATTCGTGGCCGAAGGCATCGCCCAGTTCCGGAACCACATCTCCTACAGTGCGCAGTGCCACGTGCTGGAGTGCCGCTGGCTGGCGTCGCCGAAACTGGCCCGCGGCAGCATCCTCAACTTCGTCGAGCACCAGGCTGCGAACGGCGCCTATCCGGGCAACATCTACGCTCAGCTGGTCAACTCGGAGGGCATGTATCACGCCAACTGGGGCCGCGCCGTCCGCGATCTGCACGCGGTTCATCCGGATGATGCCTTCCTGGGGCAGGTGTACCCGTCGCTGGTGCGCTACGGACAGTTCCTTGACCTGGAACGTGACCCGGAGGGCTGCCACATGTACGACGTCGTCAACCAGGGCGAGACCGGGCAAGAGTACATGAGCCGCTACCAGGCGGTCGATCCCCAGGCCGACCATTGGGGCGCGTTCAGACTGAAGGGCGTCGACGCCACCGTCTACGCCTACGAGCTGCAGCGCGCGCTGGCCTGGATGGCCGAGCTGTTGGGCCATGGCCACGACGCGGTGTACTGGGCGGAGCAAGCGGACGCCACCCGCCAGGCGGTCCTGGACCGCATGTGGGATCCGACATTGGAGATGTTCACCGACGTGAACCCGGACAGCGGCCAGGGGACGGGCGTGAAGGCAGCCGTTGGCTTCTACCCGTTCATGACCGACATTGCCGGCAGCCAGCACGTCGTCGCCTTGCAGCGCCACCTGTTGAACCCGGCCGAGTTCTGGCTGGCTTATCCGGTGCCGGCCACCTCAGCGGACGACGCCTACTTCAGCCCCTGGGCCGAGTGGAAGGGCAAGCGCCACAGCTGTCCCTGGAACGGTCGCGTATGGCCGATGACCAACAGCCACGTGTGCGACGCGCTTGCTCACGCCAGCCAGCACCTCGAGCCGGCGCTGCAACCGATGGCGGCGGAGCTCATCACGCGTTTTGTCCGGCTGATGTTCTTCGACGGCGATTCCAACCGGCCAAACGCCTTCGAACACTACAACCCGCTCACGGGCCAGCCGTCGACCTATCGCGGCATCGACGATTACCAGCACTCCTGGGTGGTCGACCTGCTGGTGCGCTACCTGGCTGGCATCCAACCTCGAGCCGACGGCAGCGTGGTCGTCGATCCCCTGCCCTTCGACGTGCCCTCCTACAGTCTGAGCGGCGTGCTCGTCCGCGGCCGCCGGCTGGCCGTGCGCTGGGATCCCGCTGGCCGAGGCTTCGAGGTGGACGTGGATGGCCGGCAGGTGCACCAGTCGGAGCAGCGGCAGAAACTGAACCTGAACCTGGCTACAGGCTGATGAGACGGCTCCACAATTCGAGGCGGTTTGGCATCCTGTCGATGCGCCATCGTTCCGTCCCATCGCCGGCGTAGCCGATGAAGGTCGGCACCATGTCCAGCCCAACCTTGGTGGCGATCTTCTTGCCGTTCGGCGAGTTGATGTCCACGCGCACGATGCGGACTCGTCCCGCCAGCTGCTTGTCGAACCCGTCGACCACGGGCTTGGCCGCCATGCAGGCCAGTCAGTAGTTGGAGAACAGCTCCAGAACGACCGGCCTGCCACTGCCGATCAACTGCTCCAGCTCGGGCTCGCCCAGTTTTGTGCCCGCGCCAGGGCGGAGCGCCAGGAACCCGGCGTAGAGCAGCACGACGGCCACAATCCAGGCCAGCCACGCTTCCCAGCTGCCCAGCCTGGCAACGAAGTAGGCAGCCAGCATCAACACCAGTGCCGAGGCCAGAATGTACGAGTTGCGGCCGAGGATCTGGCGGGTGCTCATTCCGCGCGTTCGTAGTCCTTACACGAGGCGCACAGCCCGGGCGCGTCGAAGTTGTGGTGAGCCCGGCAGCCGATGCGGGGCAGCGGCGGATCGCCTTCGGTCAGGATGACGCTCGACAGGTCCATGTGGCGGCAGCGGCCGCGTAGCTGCTGCTTGGGATAGGCGCACAGCTGCAGACACACCGCGTCTTCGTGCTTGCCCGGCCCGAAGATGTGGCTGGTGAGGCGGCATCGCAGATGATTGGCCCCTTCCGGCCCGCGGAGATAGTCGAGCCAGACGCAGGAAATGCTTCGGGCGACGCCTGCTTGGACGTCGGCCGGCGACTCGGTCAAGCCCGGTCTTTTTCGACCACTTCGACCTTTTCCATCTTGTCGCCGGTTTTGACCTCTTTGACGACGGCCATGCCTTTCATGACATAGCCAAAGAGGTTGTACTTCTTATCCAGCTTGTGGCGGTCGTCGACGGTGCAGATGAAGAACTGGCTGCCGTTCGTATCGGGGCCGGAGTTGGCCATGGCCACGGCGCCTTCGATGTAATCGCCTTTGACGGGCTCGTCGTCGAAACGATAGCCGGGGCCGCCTCGACCGCTGCCTTCCGGGCAGCCACCTTGGACGACAAAGTCGGGCACGACGCGATGGAAGGTCAGGCCGTCGTAGTAGCTGCTGCGCGCCAGGTGCACGAAGTTGTTGACCGTGTTCGGCGCGAGGCTTGGGTCGAGCTCCATCTGGATGTTGCCCTTCGCCGTCTGGATGGTAACGTCGTAGAGCTTTTCGGTGTCGATCTCCATCTCGGGGGGCGATGTGGCCATACGGAACGATGCTACCATCCGGGCTGAGCTTGGCTGACGACACCCCTCTTCGCCGCCAATACCTCGCCCTCAAGAAGCAGCATCCGGACACGAT
>DAIUFO010000471.1:0-2726 GCA_036844545.1 Chloroflexota bacterium | reverse complement strand
CCTAGGCGAGATCTTCGGCGTGAGTAAGGGCGGGGGCACGTAACAGCTGGGCACAGGCGCTGGCCCTATTCGTGCGGCAGCCGGCCCGATGGTATACTGACCGGCGGTCGCTGGCCATGAACGATGAGCGCTCGCTGCTGCAAGCGCTGGCATTGTATGGCCAGCTGGGTTTGTCAGTCGCTATTCCCCTTGGAGTGTTTACCTTCCTCGGCCATTGGGGCGACCAGAAGCTGGGGACGGGGTCAACACTGCTGTTGGTGGGGCTGGCGGTGGGCGCCATAACGGCCTTTTACACGCTATATCGAATGTTGAAGGATGCGACGAGCTAACTAAGCGCAATGCCACTGCAGCAGCTAGCCCAAGCAGCAACGGAAGGCACTGGCGTCACCCCCGAGGCAGCCAGCTCCAGCGCCATTCCATTCCCACCGTTCGCGCCTGAGGTCTTGTTTTACATCGGGCCGCTGGGTGTAACGAACACGGTCCTCTACACCTATCTGGTTATGGTGGTGCTGGTCTTCTTCGCGGCATGGGCGACTCGCCGCCTCCAGGAGGCGCCTGCCGCCCGAAGTTGGCAGGCACTCGCTGAAGTGGTAATCAACACGCTGTTGAACCTGGCCGAGAATGCCGTTGGGCGTAAGCGGTCACGGCAGATATTTCCGCTGCTGGCAACGTTGTTCATCTTCATCCTCACCGCGAACTGGTTCAGCCTCCTGCCGATCATCGGGCCGTTTTATCTTCAAGAAGGCAGCGAGCGAATCCCGCTCTTCCGTGCCGTTGCCGCCGACTGGAGCACGACACTCGCCCTAGCGCTGGTAACGGTCGTAGTGACGGAATTCTGGGCCTTCCGCTACCGGGCCAAAGAGCATCTGATGCACTTCGTCAAACCGCCCGTGATCGGGCAAATAGAACTCGTCAGCGAACTTGTGCGCGTGGTCTCCCTGTCGCTGCGACTTTTTGGGAACCTGTTCGCCGGCGAGGTGCTGATAACTGTGATGACCAGCCTCACTTATGTGGTGATCCCGGCGGTGTTCCTGGTGCTGGAGACGCTGTTCGGATTCATCCAGGCGACGGTCTTCACTATCCTATGCTTGGCCTACTTCACGCTCAACACTACCTCGCATCACGTCGATCACGACGAGGCTGAGAACCCATTACACGCCACCGCGGCGTAACCACTATTCCTTGCCCATCGGAGGGTCCGAGGGGGCTGACCCTAGGAATTGGGGAGCTTTCCCGCCTCGCAAATAAAACCAAGGAGGTCCATTCAAATGGACGTACATGCAGCGGCTAGGCTCGCGGCGGGCATAGCCATAGGAATCGGGGCCATTGGCCCGGGCATCGGCATCGGCTTGGTTGGCCGGGGCGCCATGGAATCGATCGGGCGGAATCCCGAGGCGGCCGGCAGCATCCAGACCAACATGATTCTGGGCATGGCGCTGGCCGAAGCAATCGCGATCTATGCCTTGATCATCGCCTTCGTACTGGCCTTCACCGGCTAAACTGACGGTGGCTGGGGCGGGTGCACAAACCCGCCCCAGCGGCATGAAAAGGGGACGCTTTTGGCTGCTCAATTAGGCATCGACTGGCTACGGCTTGGCCTGCAAATCATCAACTTCCTCATCCTGCTTTTTCTCCTGCAGCGCTTGCTGTTCAAGCCCATCCTGCGGCTGATGGACCAGCGGGCCGCCAAGATACGTGAAAGCATCGACGAGGCCGAGCGCATGCGGAAGCTGGCCGACGAGATTCGTGAGATGAACGAACGCGAGCGCGACGCCGCCAAGCGGGACGCCAACGAAATTATCGAGAACGCCCGGCGTATGGCGGCACAGCTCGAAGCCAGCGAAAAAGAGCGGACGGCGAAAGAGCTGGAGCTGTTCAAACAGCGGGCCATTGACGATATCCAGCTCGAACGCGACCGAGCCGTGGCCGACGTCCGCCGCATCGCCGTCAACCTCGCCATTGACGTGGCGGGTAAAGTGATCGAACAGAAATTGAATCCCGCCGACCATGTGAAGCTGGTCGAGGATTTCTTAGCCCACGCCAGCGCGGTGGATGGTCCGCGCTAGATGCTGAGAGGCACGTCTGCTCGGCGCTACGCCGAGAGCGTATTCGCAATCGCCAAGGAGCGGGACAGCTTCGACCGCTGGCTGGGCGACCTGGCCACGCTGCGCGACCTGTTCACCAACCCGGATATGGCCCGCTTCCTGGCTGACCCGAAGCCCAGCCTTTCCGAGAAGGAAGCCGTCGTGGAGAAGTTGCTGGCCGGCAAAGTCGACCGTTTGGCCGTCAACACAGCCCTGCTGCTCATCCGGCGCAAGCATGTCGAGGCGGCCGCGGATTTGGAGCGCGATTTCCAAGAAATGGTGAACGAGCACCGCGGGGTGGCGGTGGCCGAGGTCACCACTGCCGTGGAGCTGGATGCTGCCCAGCGGCAAATGGTCAAGGATCGGCTCGAGGCGCTGACAGCCAAGCGCATCGACCTCCAGACCAACGTGGACAAGTCAATCATTGGCGGCTTCGTCGCTCGCGTCGGTGACGTGCTCATCGACGCCAGCCTGACGACGCGGCTGCAGGTCTTGCGCCAGGACTTGCTGACGCACTCAACGTGAGACGAGAAAAGTGAAATGAGAGATGTGAAATGGCCCAGGTAAGCGCAGAGGAAATTTCCTCTATCATTCGCCAGCAGATCGAGCATTTCGGTGAGCCGATCAGCGCGGTCAGCGTTG
>DAIUFO010000470.1:2171-2765 GCA_036844545.1 Chloroflexota bacterium | reverse complement strand
GAGGAAGCCCTCGCCGCGATCAACCAGCCCCCGACTCCCGACTCCCGACTCCCGACCCCCGACTCCCGCGTCTTCATGCTGCACGGCGTCACCGGCTCGGGCAAAACCGAGGTGTACCTGCAGGCCATCGCCGCCGCCCTCGATCGCGGCCAGCAGGCGCTGCTGCTGGTGCCCGAGATTTCGTTGACGCCGCAGACCATCGCCCGCTGCGCCAGCCGCTTCCCGGGGCGGGTGGCCGTCCTCCACAGCGCGCTCACCCAGCGCCAGCGCTACGGCGAATGGCGCCGCATCCATCAGGGCTCGGTCGACCTCGTGATCGGCCCCCGCTCCGCCCTCTTTGCCCCCCTGAAACATCTGGGCCTGATCGTCATCGATGAGGAGCACGACTGGACGTATAAGCAGGAGCAGTCGCCGCGCTACCACGCCCGCGAGACAGCCGTAAAGCTGGCGTCTCTGATCGGTGCCAAAGTCATTCTCGGCAGCGCCACCCCCGACCTAGGCTCCTACTACCGAGCCCAAAAGGGCATCTTCACCCTGCTCTCCCTGCCAGAGCGCATAGTCACTCCCTCTCCCTCGCGAGGGAGAGGGCTGGGG
>DAIUFO010000470.1:0-2161 GCA_036844545.1 Chloroflexota bacterium | reverse complement strand
CTGCTCACCCTGCCGCAACGGATCGCGGCGCCCGCGGGCAGCCAAGCATCCAACCCCGACGGCTGGCTCCCCCCAGTCCGCATCGTCGATATGCGCCAGGAGCTCCAAGCCGGCAATCGCAGCATCTTCAGCCGAGAGCTCCAAGACCAGCTCAAATCCACGCTCCTGAAAAAAGAACAGTCCATCCTCTTCCTGAACCGAAGAGGCGCCAACACCTTCGTCATGTGCCGTGAGTGCGGCCACGTCCTGGAGTGCCAGGACTGCCTCCTCCCGTTCACGTTCCATTCGGTCGGTAATCGCCTCATGTGCCACAACTGCGGCCGGGCCATCCGGCCGCCGGAGCGCTGCCCCGAGTGCGCCTCCATGCGCATCCGCTACTTCGGCCTCGGCACCCAGCGCGTGGCCGAGGAGATTGAGGCGCTGCTGCCTCGAGCGCGCATCCTGCGCTGGGATCGCGATACCGCCCGCACGCGCGAAGACCATGAGCGCACCGTCGAGGCCATGCGCGAGCATCAGGCGGACGTGCTCGTCGGCACCCAGATGGTGGCCAAGGGCCACGACCTGCCGCTGGTAACACTGGTCGGCGTCATCTCCGCCGACGCCCTCCTGCAGCTACCGGACTTCCGGTCGGCCGAGCGCACCTTCCAGCTCCTCACCCAGGTGGCCGGTCGAGCCGGCCGCGGCCCGGCCGGCGGCTCAGTCCTCATCCAGACCTACAACCCCCAGCATCCCACGCTGGCTATGGCCAGCCGGCACGACTTCCACGCCTTCTTCCGGACCGAGATTCAGTTCCGCAAACAGCTGGGCTATCCGCCCTTCAGCCACGTGGTCAAGTTCGTCTACTCCCACACCAGCGTCGAGAGGTGCCAGCGTGAGGCACACCTGCTGTTCGACCAGCTCGAGGAGCGCATCGCCGGCCTCGACCCGCCCATCCATTTAACCGGCCCCCTCCCCCCCTACCTGGAGAAGTCCCATGGCAAGTTCCGCTGGCAAATCATCGCTCGCGGCCGCGACGTCAAATCAATCCTGCGGCCGGACCTACCGGCCGGCTGGATCATTGACGTCGATCCCGCAAGTGTGCTATAGCTGCCGCGCTTAATGACGTAGGCGATTCGAGTTTCTCCGAAGGAGCGCGGCAATGAGCAGCATGCGGCAGTCCCGCCGGGAGTTCTTGCAGTTATCCGGCACGACCCTCGGTGTCGTCGTCTTAGGAGGCTTGCTCCAGGCCTGTGGTGGCGGCGCGCCGCCCGCCCCACCGGCTCCCAGCTCCGCCGCTGCCAGCCAGGCCGCGGCCGCCTCGAGTCCGCCTAGCGCGGCCAAGCCCGCCGCCAGCTCCGCTGCCTCGCCGGCCAGCGGAGCCGCCAAACCAGGTCAGCCCAAGCTCATCGTCGCCTATGGAGCAATAGCGGGGGCGTTCGTGCCGCTCTGGATGGCCAAGGCTATCGGCGCCTTCGACAAACACGGCATCTCGGTCGACATGCCATACATCGAAACCAGCGTGGCCGTGCCGGCCCTTGTGGCGAAGGGCATCGACGTCCTCGAATCGTCGGCCGCGCCCATCCTCACCGTCGATGCCAACGGCAAGGAGGACCAGGTCTTCATCGCGTCGGCCCTCAACCATCCGATCCTCGGCATCTATGCGTCCGCGTCGATTACAAATGCCGAGCAGTTGAAAGGGCAGGTCATCGCCTCGGACAAGCCCGGCACGCCGCTCGATTACGCCGCGCGGCTGTCCTTGAATCTCATGGGCTTGAAGCCGTCCGACGTGCAGCTGCGGCCGATCTGCAGCGCTTCAGAAGTCATCGTCGCCATGCTCTCCGGCCAGGTGCCGGCTGGCGTCGTGGCGCCGCCGCAGTCCTTCCAGGCCGAAGCTAAGGGCTTCCACTTGCTGCAGAACATCTTCAGCCGGCCGTATCAGAACGTCGGCTTGGTGGCCAAACGGTCGCGTCTCGACGAGCTGGCCCCCGCTTTGCGCCTGCTGGTGGCGGCCTATCGCGACGGAATCCTGGCCTGGAACAACCAGCCAGAGCTGGCCATGAAAGTCATGAATGAGTACACCAAGGTAAGCGATGCCGGCATCCTGAAGCGCACCTATGACTTCTACAACACCACCGCCGCCTTCGAGCCGTCGATGCAGCCCACGATGGAGGGCATCCAGGCC
>DAIUFO010000469.1:0-2774 GCA_036844545.1 Chloroflexota bacterium | reverse complement strand
GTGAAGCCACGGGTGGTGTTGACCGGCTTGCGCCCGCGGCCGATGAGCGTTTGGTGCAGGATCTGCAGGTGGGCCGGGTCGACTGAGTTCTCCATCGCCTGGAACCAATTGCAGTCCAGCTGCGGTTGCACCTCGAGGCGCCGCCGGCCATCCTTGCGCACCCACACGTCGTACTTGGGGATCACCGGCGCAGGCTGTGGCCCAAGGTAGGCCCAGTACATGCCCACGAACTTCTGCACCGGGTAGGCCTTCTGCTTGACCGAACGGATGATCGCGTCGTTTCGCTCCGGAGGCGTCTCCAGAATATTGCCGCCGGTGTCGAACAGCCAGCCGTGATAGGCGCAGGCGATGCCGCGCTGTTCGACGCGACCGTAGCACATTGATGCGCCCCGGTGGGCACAGCGATCGGCTATGAGCCCTACGCGGCCTGATTTGTCCCGAAAGAGGATCAGGTTCTCGCCCAGCAGGCGGACAAACTTGGTGGGCTCGTTCTCGGTCAGTTCCTGGGCGACCGCTACCGGCATCCAGTAGCGCCGCAGCAGCTCGCCGGCAGGCTGCCCTGGCCCAACGCGGGTGATGAGGTCATTCTCTTCGCGACTCAACATACGTCCGCTTGTCTACTCCTGGAGGAGATTGCTGGGGCTCCCAGCACCCACTCTGTGAAACCCATGTGTGGCGGCCAGCTCACGGTTCGAAGCGGCGTCCACGGGGATAGGCCGCGCGGTCTGGGGTGCGTGCACGGGCTCGAAGCACCAGCCCTACAGCCCCACGATGGCGAGCACAAAGCCCAGGCCAGCGACTAGCGCGAACCGCCACAGGCTGCCGGGCAGAAGCATCCTCCCGAGAGCCAGGCAGAAGATGCCGGCGGCCATCACGATTGGCCAGTAGGACGGGTCCGGCATCTGGGGATGGTGATGTTCTGCCGCGTCCTCAGCGCTGCCTGACACATCGGCCGGCTGATAGGGCGCGGCCTGCGCTGCCGCGGCCTGTCCGTGTACGCCGTATTTCCGGTGCCACCAGTCGTCCATGGCGGTGACCACGGGGATTTCGGCGAAGTTGTAGTGCGGCGAGGGCGAGGGGATGGACCATTCCAGCGTTCGTCCGTCCCACGGATCGTTGCCCGCGACTTCGCCGTGGCGCATGCTCCACACCATGTTGTAGATGAACACCAGGATCGAGGCGGCAATGACGAGCACGCCGATCGTCTCAACGAGGTTCCACAGTTCCCAGCCCATGCCCTCGGGATAGGTGTAGACCCGCCGGGGCAGGCCGTCCAGGCCCAGCCAGTGCATGGGGAAGAACGTCAGGTTCATGCCGATCATGGTCAGCCAGAAATGCCACTTGCCGAGCGTCTCGTTGGCCATCCGGCCGATGGCCTTGGGAAACCAGTAGTACATGCCGGCGAAGATGCCCATCAATGAGCCGCCAAACAGCGTGTAGTGGAAGTGAGCCACGATGAAGTAGGTGTTGTTCTGCTGCAGGTCGGCCGGCGGAGCGGCGTGCATAACGCCGCTCAAGCCCCCGATGATGAACATGGCTATGAAGCCCACCGCGAACAGCATGGCCGTGGTGAACCGCAGCTGGCCTTTGTACATGGTGGCGATCCAGTTGAAGATCTTCACCCCGGTCGGTATGGCGATGGCCATGGTGCTGAAGGCGAAGGCGGCATCGGCCGTGGGACCCAGGCCCTGGGCGAACATGTGGTGCGCCCACACGCCGAAGGACAGGAACCCGATGGCGATGCCGGAGTAGATGACGAACGGCGTCCCGAACAGCGGCTTACGCGAGAACGTGGGCAGGATCTGCGACACCATGCCCATAGCCGGCAGGACCAGGATGTAGACCTCCGGGTGGCCGAAGATCCAGAACAGGTGCACCCACAGCTGCGGGTCACCGCCGCCGCTGGGCACGTAGAAGTGCGTGCCAAAAAACCGGTCGAACAGCAGCAGCGTCAGCGCCACGGTGATGACCGGGAAGGCCAGCAACATCAGGACGTTCGTTACCAGCGTCATCCACACAAACACCGGCATGCGCATCATGCCCATACCCGGCGCCCGCAGGTTGACGATGGTCACGAAGAAGTTGAGCGCCGCCAGGATGGATGCCAGGCCCAGGATCTGCAGGCCCAGCACCCAGAAGTCGGTATTCAGGCCCATCGAGTACGGCCGCTCCGTCAGGTTGGCGTAGGCGAACCAGCCGGCGTCGGGCGCCTGACCGATGACCCAGCCCAAGTTGATGAAGATGGCCCCAGCCAGAAACACCCAGTAGCTCAGCGCGTTGAGCCGCGGGAACGCTACGTCACGAGCGCCGATCTGCAGCGGAACGATGTAGTTGAAGAAGGCGGCCGAGAGCGGCATCACGACCAGAAAGACCATGCTCGTGCCGTGCATCGTGAACAGCTGGTTGTAGGTGTCGGCGTCGACCAAAGTGCCATTCGGCCGGGCGAGCTGCAGGCGCATGATCATGGCCTCGATGCCGGCGACGACAAAGCAGATAAACGCGGTGGACCCGTACAGGATGCCGATGCGTTTGTGGTCGACGGTCGTGATCCAGCTCCAGAAGCCGGTCTCGACGCGCGGTCGCGGAATTGCGCTGAGGCTCGGCTGCGGTGCGGGTCTGACCAGGATGGCTGCCAGGGCTTCCTCCTCTGCCTATGGGAACAGCGCTCAAATTACCAGTCAGACATGAGCGGAGCGTTTCAGTCCATCGAAGAATTGGCGAAGTTTTGCGGAGACGGCCATAACGACGCTTGCTGTGTTCCTGCGCCTTTTCCC
>DAIUFO010000468.1:0-2789 GCA_036844545.1 Chloroflexota bacterium | reverse complement strand
AAGCTGCCCACGAGCCCGCACAGGAATAGCGCCATGAAGGCGATGAACAGCAGCCCTAAGCCCATCACGTAGCCCAGCTTGCCGTGGTCCGTCTTGGTCGGCCGGTAGCTGAGCCGCTCGAGGTAGGCGTCAGGGTCTTCGCCCAGCGGATGGGGGTCGCCGGCCACCGTGCAATCATGGCACGATGGACGTCGTCCGGTAGCGGCTCTCCGGGTCCCAGGGGTACACCAGCCAATCGCCGCTTTCCTTGCCGAACACGTCCGGCCGGGCGTTTGGGAACTGCGATCGGCTGGGCTTGAAGTGGAGGACGGCGATGGTCGGGCGGCCTTGGGATTCCTCGACCCGAGCCTTGACGGCCGTGATGGTCCGGCCGCTGTCCCACACGTCGTCGATCACCAAGATCTTCTTGCCCGCTAGGAGTTGATCGGCCGGGAATTGCAGGAAGATGGGCGCCTCCAGCCGCTCGTCCATACCGGTGTAAAACATGACGGCGGCCACCAGGATGTTGCGCAGACCGATCTGCTCGCTGATGAGGCACGCCGGGACGAGCCCGCCGCGCGTGACCACCAGCATGCAGTCATAGTCCCTGTCCAGCTGGCGAATGATCCGGCTGACGCACTCCTGGACGTCATCCCAGGTGAGGTGGACCTTGTCCATGCAGGGGGATCGTAGCCGCGCTCACTTTGTCATTCTGAGCGTCGAGCGAAGAATCCGCCAACCCCAGGTACCGATGCCTGGCTGCGCTCGGCATGACACAATGGGCGTTATGCCAACGTTAGCCAAACGCTCATTCCTGGCCTTGTTTGCCGCGATTGTCCTCAGTGCCTGTGGCTCGCAGGCTGCCACGCCTTCGAGCCCGCCGGCTGATGCCAAGCCGGCCTCCAGCGCCGCCGCGCGGACCGACAGCCCCAAGGACCTCATCTTGGCCACGACCACCAGCACCCAGGACAGCGGGCTGCTGGATGTGCTGGTGCCCATGTTCGAGAAGCAGGGTGGCTGGCAGGTGAAGACGGTAGCCGTGGGCACTGGCGCCGCGCTGGCGCTGGGCGCGCGAGGTGAGGCGGACGTCGTCCTGGTCCACGCCCCCGACGCGGAGAAGAAATGGATGGCCGATGGCAATGGCACCGAACGCCTGCTGGTCATGCACAACGACTTCGTGGTGGTAGGGCCGCCTTCGGACCCAGCGTCGGTGAAAGGCGACAAGTCGGCGGCCGACGCCCTGGAGAGGATCGCCGCCAAACAGGCCACCTGGATCAGCCGCGACGACAACTCCGGCACGGACCAGTTCGAGAAGCAACTGTGGAAGGATGCTTCGCTGAATCCCAAGGGGAGCAACTGGTACATCACCTCGGGCCAGGGCATGGGCGCCACGCTGACACTCGCGGACCAGAAGAACGCCTACACCCTGAGTGACCGCGCTACCTACCTGGCCCGCAAGAGCACGCTCCAGTCAGCCATCCTGGTCGAAGGCGGCCTGGCGCTGCTGAACATCTATCACGTGATGCCGGTGAGCCAGGCGAAGTTCCCGAACGCGAAGATCAACACGGCCGGCGGCAAAGCCTTTGCCGACTTCATGGTGGCGCCGGCGACACAGGAGCTCATCGCCGGTTTTGGCAAGGACAAGTATGGCCAGGCCCTGTTCTTTCCCGACGCCGGCAAAGACGAGGGCCGCCTCGGCTCGTAGCTGCAGCGCGTGGACCTGCTGTGGCGGGGAGTCCTCCAGGCCGGCCAGCTGATCGCCTCCGGCGACCCGGAGCTGTTGCGTGTGCTGCGCTTGTCGCTGGTGGTGTCGGCGCTGGCCACGATCTTGGCGGCGTTGGCCGGCGTACCGGCCGGCGTGGCTCTGGCGCTGGGTCGCTTCCGCGGCCGAGGAGCGATTCAGACATTGGTGAACACCGGCATGGGGCTGCCGCCGGTAGTGGTGGGCCTGGTGCTGACCATCTTCCTGTGGCGCACCGGGCCACTGGGCTTCCTCGGCTTGCTGTACACGCCCAGCGCCATGGTGCTGGCGCAGTTCATCGTGGCGGCGCCGATTGCCGCCGGCTTCACGCAGGCGGCGATCGAGCTGCTGGAGCCGGACCTGGTCGCCGCGCTGCGGGTGGACGGAGCGGCTTCGGGGAAGCTTGCGGGCGAGCTGGTGCGGGCTGCGCTGCCGCAAGTCATCGTCGCCGTGGCGGCGGCGTTCGGCCGGGCCATCGCGGAGGTTGGGGCCTCGCTGATGGTCGGCGGCAACATCCTGGGCCAGACCCGCACCTTGACGACGGCGATTACGCTGGTGACCAGTCGAGGTGACTTCGGGCTGGCGATCGCACTGGGCATTATCCTGCTGGCGGTGGCGCTGATCGTGAACGCTGGTCTCACCTGGCGCGCTCGCGCGGCGGTGGTGGTCTGAAATGATGCTGAGGCCGCGCTGCAAGATCTGGCTCGAGTCGGACGCGGGCGAGGTCGCGCTCTCGGATTGGCGGGTGCAGCTGCTCGAAGCGGTCGACCAGCACGGCTCGCTGGCTGAGGCCGCTCGGCAGCTCGCCGTTCCCTACAAGACCGCCTGGTACAAGCTCAAGGACATGGAGGCCACCATCGGCGTGGCTCTGCTTTTGACCAGCAGTGGCGGCAAAGGCCACGGTGGCGCGTCGCTGACGGAGGCCGGCCAGGAGGCCGTCCGCCGCTATCACGCCATCGTTGACGGCCTTGATGGCGAGGTTCGCGAGCGCTTCGACGCCGAGTTCGCTGTTCCTCTCCCACCGGTCCTACGCGGACGGCGAGCGGAGAGGCTAGCTGAGGGCACCTAG
>DAIUFO010000467.1:0-2792 GCA_036844545.1 Chloroflexota bacterium | reverse complement strand
ACAGCGATTGCACCCAGCTCGTGTTCGTTCACGAAGTACCACAGCAGCGCACTCAGCCGGTCTCGAATCCACTGGTGGCGAAAGTTTGGTGATGGCGACACGAATTCCTCCCCGGCGATCATCTCGTGCTCGTATGGATCGGTGTCCGGCAGCTCGAGGTAGCGACTGTAGGTGAGCTTCGTCTTCGTGATCATCAGCTTGCTCACACTGTAGCGCTAGCCGCGAATCAACGGCAGCAGCTCGGAGGCAATGGCCTCCAGGTGCTCGTGCTTCTCCTCAGGCGTGCAGGTGGGGTTGATCACCAGGTGCGTCGCGCCGAGCTGCTCGAACTGTTGGATGCGCTCGGCGATTTGCTCCGCCGTCCCGAACGAGGCGAAGGAGTTGACCTTCTCGCCGGTGTCCATGTTGTAGGTGCGGTTGAGGTACTCGGTCGCCTTGGCCTTGCCCTCCTCGCGGCTCCTGGCCAGGCACATGTACTCGAACTGGACCCACTCGAAGCCAGCCTTCGGGCCCAGCGCTTCGATGGCCTTCTTGCCTTCCCCGAAGTGCCGCGGCGAGGAGAAAACGTCGATCCAGCCGTCGCCGAACTTGGCGGCGCGCCGGTGAGCAGCTTCGGAACGGCCGCCCAGCCACAGCGGCAGCTTGGGCGGCTTAGGGTCGAGCGATACGTCGTCGAAGTTGAAGAGCTTGCCGTGAAAACTGACGTGGTCCTCGTTCCACAGGCGGGTCATGATCTCCAGCGCCTCGTCCATGAGCTGTCCGCGGCGGTTGTGCGGCACGCCGCAGGCCTCGAATTCCTTGGTGTTCTCCCCACCCACGCCCATGCCGGAGACCACACGCCCGTTGGATAGGTAGCCCATCGTGCCCAGCATCTTGGCCAGCACCACCGGCTGGCGCAGCGGCATGATCAGCACCGAGGTGCCGACGGTCAGCCGCTTCGTCCTGGCCACGTAGCAGGCCAGCACCGTCAATGCCTCGAGCGTGGGGTTGGTCCAGGCGATATGGTCGCCCACCCACAGCGAATCGAGACCCAGCTCCTCAACACGGTCGATGAAGTGAAAAAAAGTGTCCGGTGTAGGTACGCCAGCGTAGTTCGTGCCTACAGTGATCCCAACTTTCATTGGCAACAGCATACCGGCGGTATCCTGATCCCGATGAAACTCGATGGCTCGTACACCTTTGATGCTCCGCGCAAGCTGGTGTGGGACACGCTGCAGGACCCAGAGTCGCTGAAAAAGTGCATTCCAGGCGTGGAAACGTTCGACCAGACGGCCCCCGACGAATACCAGGCCAAGATGAAGATTGGCGTGGCGTCGATCAAAGGCGCCTATACCAGCAAGATCCGCGTCTTCGACAAGCAGGAGCCTACGCACTACAAGCTGGGCATCGACGCCAACGGCACGCCCGGCTTCGTCCGCGGCGAAGGCACCTTCGACCTGGTAGAGGATGGGCCGGACAAGACCATCATCAATTGGTCGGCCGACGCCCAAGTGGGCGGCCTCGTGGCCGGTGTCGGCCAGCGGATGTTGGGTGGAGTCGCTAAGATGACGGTCGGTCAGCTGTGGAAGGCTATGGATGGCCAGATCAAGGAGAGGCAGGGGCCGGTGTGAAGCCTGCACAGTTTGAATACTTCGATCCCAAGACGGTCGACGAAGCCATCGCGCTGCTGAAGGAGCATGCCGACGACGATGCCAAGATCTTGGCGGGCGGTCAGTCGCTGGTGCCGCTGATGAACTTCCGTCTGGCGCGGCCCAAGTGGCTGATCGACATCAACGGCATCGAGGCCCTGGACTACATCCGCGAGGAGGGGGATTGGCTGGCCATCGGCGCCATTACCCGCGAGCGCGATATTGAGAAATCGGCGCTGGTGGCCGACAAGTGTCCGCTGCTGAAAGAAGTCACCCGCTGGATTGGCCACACCACCATCCGCAACCGCGGCACCGTCGGCGGCTGTATCGCCCACAACGACCCCACCGCCGAGTACCCGCTGGCGGCCATGTTGCTTGGCGCCGAGGTCAAGGCGCAGGGCACGAATGGCCTGCGCACCATCCCCATCCAGGATTTCCTGATTACCTACCTGACGACGGCGCTCGAAGAAACCGACGTCCTCACCGAGGTCCGCTTCCCGGTGATGGCCAAGAATACGGGCTGGGCCTTCCAGGAGTTTGCCCGCCGCCACGGCGACTTCGCCATTGTCGAGGTCGGCGCGACGTTGAGCATGGACAACGGCACCGTTAAGGACGCTCGCATCGCCATCGGCGGCGCCAGCCCGGTGGCCTTCCGCGCGACAGAGGCTGAGGACGTGCTGAAAGGCCAGCGCTTGACCGACGAGCTGATGGAGCAGGCGGGCGAGAAGGCTGGCGCGATGACCGAGCCGGAACCGGACATCCATGGTTCAGCCGAATACCGCACCCACCTGGCGAAGGTCCTTACCCGTCGGGCATTGAAGGAGGCCCAAACTCGTGCCCATTAAGAAAGTCGCGGTCACCACCACCATCAACGGCCAACAGTATGAGGGCTTGGTCGAGCCGCGCAAGCTGCTGGTGGACTTCATCCGCGAGGACGCCGGGCTGACCGGCACCCACATCGGCTGCGAGCACGGCGTTTGCGGCGCCTGCACCATCATCATGGATGGCGAAACGGTCCGCTCCTGTCTGGCCTTCGCCATCCAGGCCGAAGGCCGGCAGCTCTGGACCGTGGAGAGCCTGGCCGAGAACGGCAAGTTGTCGCCGCTGCAGAATGCCTTCTGGGAGAACCACGGCCTGCAGTGCGGTTTCTGCACGCCGGGCATT
>DAIUFO010000466.1:0-2812 GCA_036844545.1 Chloroflexota bacterium | reverse complement strand
TGCAGGTAGATCGGGCAGAGAAGCAGGCCATCCTGGAAATACCAACGACCACCGGACGGCTGGAGCACGAGATCGCCATGCTCAGCGGCGAGATCCGGCAACTGGCGCTGCTGGCGCACTCGCAGCGGCAGGAGCCCACGCCACCATCGTTCTGGTCGCTGAACTAGGCTGCGCCCACATGACGCAAAAGGAGCTCGAGGCCAGGCTGTGCAAGACCAGTATCTTGCGGGCGCTGACCTATCCATGCCTACGCCGGGTGGCGCGCAGGGGCCGGCTGCTCGACGTCAAGGAAGGCCAGATGATCATCGGACCTCAGATTGGCGGGACCAGCGCCTACGTGGTGCTGGAGGGGTCCATCGAGGTGGTCATGCCATGGGGGCCGGTGCTGGCCTACCTGGGGCCGGGCGAGCTGTTTGGCGAAATGGCGCTGCTGCAGGCCTCAGAGCGGACCGCCTTCTGCAAGGCCCAGGTCAACTCGATGGTGTTCGAGATTCCATTCTCCAGCTTCCACGGCGACCTCATGACCAATCCGGTCGTGCGCGGCGGGCTGGAAGAACTAGCGCTGCGGCGATCCATCCAGCTCGCGATGCGGACTAGGCACGCCCCGAAGCTCACCCCGCCGGAAGAGGCCGAGGCTGGGCCCGAGCTCGCCGACCACGATGGGGCCGAGGCCGAAGCCGGCCCTGATGCCGAACCAGGCGATGGGCCGGCTTCCGAAGCTGGCCCTGATGCCGAACCAGGCGATGGGCCGCGGAGCCAGCCCTCGGCTTTGGCAGCGCGTAGCGTCTGACGTTCAGTCTTTCCAGTCAAGGCCGCCGGGATCCCCGCGCGGTAGGAGGCGGGTCAGGCCGCTGCCGTCGCCTCGCATGAGGTAGGTGGAGCTGAGGTTGGTGAAGGCGATCTCCTGGCCATCCGGACTCCAGGCCAATGCCATCTCGTCGCTGCCGATGCTGGCCAGCCGCTTGAGGCCGCTGCCGTCGACGTTGATAACCCACGGGTCCCAGGGCAGGCCGTGAGCCTCGGCCTTGCCAGGCAGCAGCGGGTTGAGGGCATCAGCCAGCACCGCGCCTACCGCCGCCAGCTTACTGTTGGTCCGGCCGGAGGCGGCGAAGGCAATGGTCTTGCCATCCGGGGAGAGCTCGGGCGAATAGACCGCCTGGAAGTCTTTGTTGCTCAGCAGCTGCTTGCTCTGAGAGCCGTCCAAGCTGCCGGCCATGAGCTTGAAGGACGAGTCGCTGGTGTTGTAGATCACCCAGGAGAGCACGCCGGAGCGTCCGATGGCGGGAAAGATGGCGTCCTTGACTACGACTTGCCGGTCGCCCGTGGCCAGGTCGACACGGTCGACGGACAGGCTGTCGCCGGTGTAGCGATTGGACTGGTCGATGAGGGGCACGTCGTGGGCGAAGTAGATGGCTTTGCCGTCGGGCGTCCAGGCCGGCGTTTCGGCGCGCTCGCCTTTGTCCTTGGCGGGGACGAGGGTTTTATCCGCGCTGCCATCGGCCTGCATGAGGTGCAGCTCGGCGCCGCCCCACTCGTTGCCTTGCGGCGCAACGTGGTGGGCGTAGGCGATGAGGCTGCCGTCGGGCGAGAAGGCGGGGTTGTTGGCGAAGTTGCTGTTGCTTTCGTGGGTGAGCTGGAGGTCCTGGTTGGCGCCGGCGCTCATGCTGAAGATGTTGTCGCCTTTGACGATGAGCATGGTGCCGCTGGCAACTGCCGGCGGCCCGGCGGTGCTGGCCACGGCTCCACCGGGGCCGAGGCTGCCGCGGCTGCTCCCGCCGCCGCAAGCGCTGACTAGCAAGACGAGGGCTGCAGGGAGGGCGAAGCGACCACGCACGGCACAGATCGTAGCGCCGCCGAGGCTCCCGCGGGCAGGATGCCCGCGCCACCGGAGGTTAAGCGTGATAGTCGGGGTACTCGCGCTCGATCAGGGTTGCCGGCTCCATGGGGGTCTTCAGCAGCTGGAGCGCGTCGCGCAGGACCTGACGCTGGAGGTCGGGCTGGCCGGGGCCGCCGAGGGCATGGCCAAGCTCGAAGTTCTTGGGCCACAGGATGCGTGGCGGGCCAGCCTGCAGGCTGGCTTCGGGGGAGAGGCTGATGATGACAGTGGACAAGCCGGTCATCTCGATCTCCCGCTGAACCGCGACGACCGTGCGGTGGCACAAGCTCGGTCAGCCGGCGGTAAGCACGACGATGTCGGTCTGCGACTGGTACAGCGCATCGGCGATCTCGGGCGCCACGCGGTCGTAGATCGCGCGCAGGTCCTGGGCATAGCCGAGGCTGCAGTGCTTGTCGTTGACTCCGCCGATGAAGCCCTCAGCCACCAGCTCCCGGGCACGCTCGAGGGGGAACATGACGTTGGGGTCGCGGTCCGCGGCGCCATGGTCGTAGTGCTCGTGCGTGACCATCAGGTCGCCGCTGGCAGCGTCACCAGGGACGACGCGGTAGCTGATGTCGCTCTCCAAGTCGAACGGCTGCTGCGACTTGAGATGCACACCGGCCACGGACACGATTGCCAGCGTCGCCTCGTTCAGCTCCTTACGGAACGGCGTGTAGGGGATGCACTTACGCGAAATCTTTACTGGCATATATTCAGTATTGCATATGTATGCTAAGATGCCAGTATGCCTACTGAGACTATGCGTACGACGTTGGTGCTGCCGAGGGATTTGCTGCGTCGAGCGAAAGTCAAGGGGGCCTTAACTGACAAGAGTCTCAGCGAGCTGGTAACGGAAGCGCTGGAGCAAACGCTTGACGATCCACGAGGCCTCACCGAAGAGGACCTCCATTGGATGCGGCTGGCCGAGACCTCATT
>DAIUFO010000465.1:0-2816 GCA_036844545.1 Chloroflexota bacterium | reverse complement strand
CGCCGCTCTGGCAGCTCAGAATAAAGCAGCGTCTGATTGACGACCTACACTAGTACGCTAACGCTGCGGGCATCTGAGATTGCGAATCGGCAAAGCGCGCGGCGGCCATCGCCAGCATCTGCCCAACTGAAGAACAGGGGAAGTACACATGGACCTCGCGAGCTTTGGGTTTCCTTTCTGGCTGCGGCTCACGCATTACATCAATGTGCTGTTCATCGGCTTGTTGATCCGCAGCGGCATCGAGATCCTGGGAGCCCATCCACGCCTCTATTGGAACGACGGTTGCACGCCCCGAACGGAATGGCTCAAGTTCACTAAGAGGAAGGTGCCAACCCAGGGCGACGTCATCTACACCTCGCGCGACGAAGAGATCGCCATCCATCCGCTGCTGGCCCTGCCGGGCCGCAAGAACCTGGGGCTGGGACGCCACTGGCATGGCGTTTCGAGCAGCTTGTGGATTCTCAATGGCGTCATCTACGTGGTCTTGCTGCTCACCACCGGTGAGTGGGCGCGCCTCATCCCCACTTCGTGGGATATTTTCCCGCGGGCCAGCCAATCGTTGCTGACCTACCTCAGCTTCCACACGCCACCGCTGAGCGAATTTCGCCCCTACGACCCACTCCAGCAATTGACCTACGCCTTCGTCGTCTTTGTGCTGGGGCCGTTCATGCTGCTGACCGGCATCGCGATGTCGCCCGCCATTGCCGCCAGCGCGCCGTGGTACATCAAGCTGTTTGGCGGGCACCAGGTTGCCCGTAGCCTGCACTTTTTAGGCATGGCGGCCTTCGCCCTGTTTACGGCTACACATACCGCGCTCGTGCTGTTGGTCCACTTGCGCACAAACATCCCCAGCATGGTGCTCGGCGGCCCGAACGAAAACTTCGGGCTGGCCGTGACCATCGCCATCGTCGCCGTGCTGATCCTCGTGGGCATCTATGTCTGGACAACGTGGTATTCGCTGCGCCACAAACGCCGGGTTCAGGTGGCTCTCGACAAGATCGAAGCGCCCATCAGGCGGATCGCGCTGCACAACTTGGCATCGGTGCAGCACTACAGGGCGTCCGATACCTCGCCCTACCTGTGGGTGAATGGTGCGCCGCCAAAGGGCGCCGAAAGCCCGGAATTCATCGAGCTGGCCGAGCACAGTTTCCGGGAGTGGCGCTTGCAGGTGGGCGGCTTGCTGGAGCATCCGCTCAGCCTGTCGCTGGCCGATCTTCAGGCTGTACCCAGCCAGGTGCAGATCACCAAACACAACTGTGTGCAGGGCTGGTCTGGCATCGGCAAGTGGAAGGGTGTCAACCTGACCGAAATCCTGGAACGTTGCGAGCCACTGCCTGAGGCGCGCTACGTCAAGTTCACGTCATACGGGCTGGATCAATTCAGTTATGGCGGCAAACCACTCCAGCCTTTCTATGAAGTGATCGATATGCTGCTGGCGACACACTCCCAAACCATCCTGGCTTATGAGCTCAACGATCAACCGCTGCCTCTGGCCCATGGGGCGCCCGTGCGCCTACGCGTGGAGACGCAGCTGGGCTACAAGATGGTCAAGTACCTGCGCTCCATCGAGCTGATCGCCGACTACCGCGCTCTAGGCGAGGGGCAAGGTGGATCGCGTGAGGATACGCTGTTCTATGGCCGAGGCGCGGAGATTTGAGGCGATTCGACGCCCGCACACGTGTCCGTTAAGTCTACGCGGTTGCTTGGACCTGACGGCCAGCATGCACAGCAGCAGGTGCGCTCGCACCCGGCTGTCGCGATAATGGAAGATGGGCCGCACCTCCAACTCGCTCAGTTTGAAGTGCCGAAAGGCCCGCTCAACGTGGGCCAGGCAGTAGGCCAGCACCACCTCGCTCGTGCTCAGCCGCTCCGCCGCCACGTTGGTGCCCAGCACGTACAGCCCGTCCAGCTTGGCCTCCCGGTCAATGGCCTCCTGGCAGCGTTTGTAGCTGACGCTAGTGTCGGTGATCGCAACAGCTTGCGAGCCATCGTCATGGCGATCCAGAACCTGGCGCCGGCCGAGATCCTCAAGGTGGAGATCCCGACCGGCGTGCCCTGGCTGTACAGGCTGGGCGAGGGGCTCGAGGTCGAGGAGAAGCGCGAGCGGGCGCTTACTGCTCTGTCCTCCTAAGCCGGCACTGCCTCCCGCTGCGCCCGCTGCCAGTGGCGGTGCTGGGCGATAGCAGTGGTCAGCTGCTGGATAAAGGCATCCAGCTTCGAGTCGCGCGTCGTGACCACGCCGTTGTCGCTGGCCACGCCGCTGGCCTGCTTGCCGGCGTTGGGCAGCTGGGCCGCGACGAGCAGATCCACCCCGGCGCCTGATGCGCCGATGGGCTTGGCGTGGCGATACGCTTCCTGTACGAAATGCAGCGCGTCGCCCTGACCTTTGAGGGTCGCGACGCTCTTGTCGCCGCCGGGCACGTATACGGCGTCATACATGATCGAGCCCGTCGTCACGCCACTCTTGTCGACGTTGACGTCCTTGCCGTCCGCGCTCTTGATGCTGCCGAGGAATTTCGAGATAACCTCAGCCTTGGCGCCCGCGGCCGTCAGCGCCTTCTTCACCGCGTCGACCTGCGCGCCGTCGACGCCGTCCGCGGCCAGGATGGCCACCCGTCGGCCCTTGATCGTGTCCTTGACGGTGTTGGCCATGCTCAGCGCCGGCGACGTCTCGATGCGTGACTTGCCGGCCGGCGGGATGGCATCGGACGGCACAGGCTTGGACGGCAGGGGCACGCCGATGCCCGCGGATATTCGGACCTGGTCGCGTAGTCGCGACCGTACACTCGGTCGCGGTCACGTAGCAGAAACCGTGG
>DAIUFO010000464.1:0-2817 GCA_036844545.1 Chloroflexota bacterium | reverse complement strand
CCGCAGCGGCGACGGTGGCAACAGCTTCGCCCAGATTTACACCTCGGGCGGCGGTGGCTTCGCCGTCGACGGCGTCAACCCGCAGACGTTCTACATCGGCACCAACAGCGGCCTGGCGCTGTACACGGCCGCGCCGCCGCCAGCCGTGACACCAACACCGACGCCGGCTCCGCAGCCGGCGGCCGGGCCGTGCCAGTTCATCCTTGGCTTCGCCACCCTGCAGACCTTGGACGCGGCAGACGTAGGCACGTGCATCGACAACCAAGCGTTTGCTGCCAATGGCGACGCGCAGCAGCACACCAGCAAAGGCTTGCTGGCCTGGCGCAAAGCGGACAACTGGACGGCCTTCACCAACGGCTATTGGACCTGGATCAACGGGCCAAGCGGGCTGGTGAAGCGCCTCAACACGCAGCGGTACTCATGGGAGGCGAACCCGGAGAACCTGCCGCTCGTCCAGTAGCTCCGCGCGGACGAAGCCCCGGCATGCGGGGTGCCGTCTAGAATCGGCTGATGAGCAGGATCGTTCGGTTCGGCACCGATGGCTGGCGGGCCATCGTGGCGGAGGACTACACCTACGCCAACGTTCGCGATGCCACCCAGGGCACGGCTGAGTACGTGCACGAATCAGGGCAGGCGCCGAACGGGCTGGTGGTCGGCTATGACACGCGCTTCGTGTCCGAGCACTTCGCCGAGGCGGCGGCGGAAGTGCTGGCGGCCAACGGTATCAAGGTTCTCCTCACCAATACGTCGGTGCCCACGCCGGTGGTGTCGTATTCGGTGCTGGAGAAAAAGGCCGGGGGGGCGATCGTCATCACCTCCAGCCACAACCCCTGGATGTACAACGGCTTCAAGTACAAGCCCGAGTACGCCGGCTCGGCCTCGCAGCAGGTGGCGGACCGGCTGGAGGAGCTGATCGAGGACGTGCAGCGCGCCGGCCGCACCAAACGCATGCCGCTCGAGGAGGCGCGCAAGCAGGGGCTAGTGGAGGAATTCGATCCCAAGCCGGCCTACTACGCCCAGGTTGGCAAGCTGCTCGACCTGAACAGCATGCGCGAAGCCGGCCTGCACATCGTGGCCGACCCGATCTTCGGGGCGGGCCGCGGCTTCTTCAGGGAGCTGCTGAGCGGGGGCAAGACCACCGTCAACGAGATCCGGGGGGAGCGCAACCCCTACTTTGGCGGGGTGAACCCCGAGCCCATTATGCCCAACGTACAGATGTGCTGCGATGTCGTGAAGGAGACGGGGGCGAACCTTGGCCTATGCACGGACGGCGATTCCGACCGCATCGGCATTGTGGACGACCAGGGGGAGTTCGTCGATCAGCTCCAGGTGATGGGCCTGCTGACGCTGTACCTGCTCGAAGTGCGAGGCTGGCGCGGGCCGATCGTGAAGTCGGTCACGACTACGTCCATGGCCAACCGGCTGGCGCAGAAATATGGTGTCGAGGTCATCGACACGCCGGTGGGCTTCAAGTTCATCGGTCCCGAGATGATCGCTCGCAAGGCCATGATCGGCGGCGAGGAGAGCGGCGGCTTCGGCTTCATGAACCACATTCCCGAGCGCGACGCTATCGTCGCCGGGCTGTTCATCGCGGATCTCACGATCAAGATGGGCAAGCCGTTGTCCGAGGTGATCCGCTACCTCAACGAGAACTTCGGACCCTCGTTCTACCACCGCGACGACTATCACTTTCCCGAGGATCAGCGGCAAGTCATTATGAAGCGGCTCTCGGATAACCCGCCAAAAGACATCGACGGACAGGCGGTCACCAGCATCAACCGGGCGGATGGCTTCAAGTACAACCTGGCCGACAATACGTGGCTGATGATCCGCTTCTCTGGCACGGAGCCGCTGCTGCGCATCTACACCGAGACCAACTCTGCCGAACGGGTGCAGCGCATGCTGGCCATCGGCAAGCAGATGGCGGGAGTCTAGGTATTCAGACCTCGCCGTCGAGGACGTAATCGGCCAGGCTGCGCAACGCGGCGCAGTGCTCGGCCGCCACGCCGGCTGCTTCCAGCGCCGTCAGGGCCTCAGCTTGCAACGAGTCTGCGCGCTCTGCACTGAGCGCCTTTACGCCCGCGGCCGAGCCCAGCAGCTCGCCGAAGCGGCGTATTTGCGCCCCTTGGCGGGATTCGCCGTCGCCGGCCAGGTAGCAGCCGGCGTACGCCGCGCAGCCAAACAGGATGGCGCCTTTACGCGCCGCGAGCTCCACGATGTCAGACTCTTCGCCGGACCCGAACTCAAGGTGGTCGGCAGCCTGCTCCGAATGAATGACCTCGCAGCAGCGCAGGCAGCATTCGTCCAGCAGCTGCTCGAGGTGCAGGATGGCAGCGGGCTGGAGGCGTCCCCGGCCGTCCAAAAGCGCCATCTTGGCCAGGGCGTGCATGCCGTCGCCGGCGTTCATCGCTTGCGGCGTGCCCCACACGCTCCACACCGACTTCCGGCCATTGCGGACCCGGCGGTGGCGCTCGAGGTCCTCCTGGTTCAGCTCGAAGCTGTGCAGCAGCGCGATAGCCACGGCCATGGGCAGGGCGCTATCGAAGCTGCCGCCGCAAGTCTGGCAGGCTACCACACACAGGACCGAACGAGGCCGTAGCAGCTCATGCCCCTCCGCCGGCCAGCCCAGGTGGTAGCGCACGAGGTCGTAGAACTCGCTGAGCGGCTGGCGATCGACGAAGGCGCGCAGGGCGCTGTCGATGCCCGTGGAGATGCTCCACAGCAGATCGGCGCCTGCTTCCCGGTGCCCGCCGCTCATAGCAACATGGTAAGCTGGCTCGGTTTGCTGTGAGGATCTTGCTCTACACGGGCAAAGGG
>DAIUFO010000463.1:0-2894 GCA_036844545.1 Chloroflexota bacterium | reverse complement strand
GGTTGGTGGGAGGACACGATGCGGTTGTCGATGACGATCTGGCCGGAGTCGGTCCGCTCCAGACCGGCCACGCAGCGCAGCGTGGTCGTCTTGCCGCAGCCGCTGGGGCCCAGCAGGGTGTAGAACTCTCCCTCCTGCACCTGGAAGCTGACGCCGTCGACGGCGCGCACGCGATCCTTCCGATCGGCGTAGCTCTTGCACAGATCGAGAACGGAAACGGCGTGGTGGCCATTCTGGGCATCAACACTCATGGTGCGAAGCATTATTGCCGCAAAACCGCCCGAACGTCCAGCGGGGCGGCATAATGAGGCACACTTCGCATCGCCCATGATCGTCAACTGGCACGCTCACGTCTACCCCCCGGAGGAGATCGCCGGCTCACGCTGGGGCGGTAACTCGCCCCTTACCATCGAGAACCTGCTGGCTATCCACGACCAGGCGGGCGTAGACAAAATCGTCGTCAGCAACACCATCCACAATGTCAAGGGCATGTCCGACGCCGACGCGCTGCGGACGATCCAACGCTGGGACGAGTACGCGGCCGAGATCGAGCAGACGTACCCGGACCGCTGCATCAGCTTTGCCAGCACCATCCCTGGTGGCGGTCCTGAGTACGTGTGCGAGCTGGAGCGCGCCATACGCGACTACAAGCTCCATGGCGTGCTCATCAACTCCAGCCATCACGCCCACTACCCCGATGAGGACGCCGCCCGCGGCTTCTGGGAGCTGGTGACGGCCCTGGCCGTTCCGGGGTTCGTACACGCGCCGTCGGCCTCGTTCGGCGAAGAGGTCATGAACATGTACCGCTTGGTGTCCAGCATCGGCCGGCCGTTCGACGAGTGCCTGGCGCTGGCGCGGCTGATCGTGCGCGGCGTGTTCGAGCAGTTCCCGGCGGTGAAGGTCGTAGCGGCGCACTGCGGCAGCGGCATCTGCGAGGTCATCGGCCGCATGGATTACGCCTACGAGCTCCAGGACGAGGCGTTCTTCCTGGGTTCCTATGAGCCCATGCTTATCACGAAGAAACCCAGCGAATACCTCAAGATGCTGTACGCGGACAGCGTGAGCTACTTCCTGCCGGCGCTGAAGCTGACGGTCGACGCGCTCGGCGTCGACCACGTGCTGTTCGGCGCCGACGCCCCGCCGCTGTCCCCGCTGCTTCCGCGCGCCATCCAGATCGTCCGCGATCTGCCGTTGAGCGACGCGGACAAGCAGCGCATCCTGAGCCTGAACGCGCTGGAGATGCTGAACCTAAGCTAGCTGCCAGAATTGCCAATCTGTCCTGTCCAAGGCACATATGCCTGAACAGGACAACTTGCAATGTGTCCTGGTTGGCGCTATTGCCCGTTACTGCTTGAAGGTTTCCAGCGTGCTGGGGGCGAAGGCGTCCTCGAGGGCGAAATCGTGCTCCAGGAGATTCTGCTCCAGCAGGTGGCGCTTGAGGGTGTCGAGATCGTGGCGGTTATTGTGGAAGCCGTAGGACCATAAGTCGTCGCCGCGTAGGGCGCGCTCCTGCTCCCAATAGCCCACCGTCCAGGCCAGGCTCACCGTGAGGGCGTCGCTGTCGTACAGGCGCTCGATGGCCAGGTCTTTGGCCTGGCAGAAGGCCTTGTAGAGGCTCACCGCCGCCCACGGATGGCGCTCGTAGACCTCGCGCTTGAAGCACACTGTATGCATGATCGGGAATACCTTGTGCTTCTGGTAATACTCCCGTTCGACGACCCAGAACTCCGGGAAGAGACGGGCGATGCGCGCATCGCCGCCGCGGAAGATGCGCGGCATGTGCGGCGAGAACAGCGCATCGATCTCGCCGGCCAGCAGCAGGTCGGACAGCGAGCGATCCGAGGGCGCCGACTCAACGCTCACACCGGCGGGTGGCTTGACCGATATGCGCTCGCGTCGGCCCGGCTGTTCGACGCCGCCCGTCACCCAGGCCATGTCGCCAGGCTGTACGCCGTAGTCGTGCATCAGCAAGGCACGCTGCCAGATGGCCATGGTCATGAAGTACTCGGCGCAGCCGACGCGCTTGCCTTTCAGGTCCTCCGGTCGCTTGACGCCCCTCTCCGGGTTGACGTACATGGCCGAGTGCCGGAAGGTGCGCGAGGGGTACACGGGAATGGCGATGAAGCGCCTGTCGCCGCGTGACAACAGCGTAAAGTAGTTGGCGCAGGACAGCTCGGACACGTCGAACTCGCCGAACTGCAACTGGCGCCAGAAGGCCTCGGGCGGGACCACCGGCACATAGTTGAGGTCGATGCCCTCGGGCCGTACTTCGCCGGTGGCGAGGGCGATGGTGCGGTCGTACAGGCCACCGGCGTAGGTCAGCGAGATCGGGGCGCTGGTCAGCAGGCTCACGCCAGCATCTTAGCCTGGGTCCTACGCGGACGGCGAGTGGCGTCTGGTCCCAGGCCGGCGTAGGCTGGCGCTATGGCGGTGCTGTCGGCGCGCGAGATCGCGCACATCAAGGCCTTGCGGGGCAAGACCATCACGGGCGGGCGGAGCCAGCCGATGGTGTTGGTGTCGCAGTCGAACAACCCTATTGGCTCGGCCACGCTCACGCCGCTCGCTTTGCCGGGTGCGCCGGCAATCCAGGACGGCGGCCCGGGCGGCACATTCCCGGGAGGGGGCGTGTACGCCCAGGTGGTGGCGCTGAACGCGCTCGGGCAAACGCTCGCCGGCGCTCAGACTGGGCCGGTGGCTGTGGCCGCCAACCACTTGTGCCTGATGACGCCGGCGGCTGTGGCCAACGCCACCAGCTATCGCCTCTATGCAGCCACCAGCAGCGGCAGCGAGGGCTTCGTCGGGTTGGTGAACCCGGGGCAGACGTTGACGGTCAACGCGCCCTTCGCTGGCGGCCAGGAGCCGGCGCCGTACATGTCATATACGCTGGTGAACGG
>DAIUFO010000462.1:0-2908 GCA_036844545.1 Chloroflexota bacterium | reverse complement strand
CCGCCCAGCGGCGAGGGCGGTAGCTCCGGGCTGAGATCACCCCCACCGGATCGCCGTTGGCCATGACTGGGACGGCCAAGACCGAGACAACGCCCAGCGCAGCCACCTGCGGCACGGCCCGCGCCCAGGTCTGGTAGTCAGGTACGATGAGCGACTGCCGGCTGGCAAACGCCTGGCCCACCGCACCGCTGCCGAGGCCAATAGAGGGCCGCGTGAGCGCCCTGGCGTCAGTGTCTGCCACCCGATCGAGGACCGCACGCTCGGGATCCCACCAGTAGATGGCTACCGCTCCGGCGCGAACCAGGCGTCGCGTGTGTTCGGCGACGATGGCCGCGAGGCTGTCGGCGTCCAGGGTCCCCGTCAGCGCGAGCGCGACCCGATGGAGAGCCCGGAGCGCGTGGGCGGAGTGTGCTGGGCTAACGGCCATGCCACCGGCCCGGTTCCGCGACGACACTGGCTCAGCGGAATGGACGCCTCGGGCCGGCAAGCTCAGCATGTCGCAGCTTAGACATGCAGGCTGCATAGGTGCAAATAACTAGGCCATTCATCCTAGGCTGATAGTGATCCCACTTCACCCGCGCCGGCACTGCCCGCTGCGCCGCCCGCCTTACCCCGCGCGGTCGCTGGCGTATCGGCCCCTCTAGGCTGCAGGCAAGCTGGGCGTTTCTGGTGTGGTCCCTGCTGCAGGACAGGAGCCTGTCCCGGCAGTACAGTATGGGCATGATGCGCGGCCGCTTGGGGTTCGCGGCCCTTGGTAGGCTGCTAGCGCTTGCAGTTCTCGCGATAGGAATCTCGGCCGTTCTCCGCTTCCGTGACCCTTCGGCCGACGCTGATGCGGTCGCACTTCAACAAGTTGCGGTCCAGGCGCTCGAGCGAGCGCACCAAAAAATGCCGGACGGCCAGCTACGAAAGCTTCGGGTGGACGTTGGCTCGAAGACTCTTTGGGAATTTTTCTACACCGGAGCCGACCAGCACCGATTCATCACGATCAGCGCCAGTATGACGGGCACAACCGTCACCGGCTGGGGCGAGGGAGGCGGTGGCTCGGCCAGCGCGTCCGCCACAGCCAGCGCCGTGCGCCCGGGGGAGCCCCCACCACCGCCGCCCACCCCGATACCTACGCCTGAGCCACAGAGGCTCGATCTCGCTGGACTCCGCGTTGGACCAGCTGCTCTGGCGCCTCGCCTACGCAAGATGTGGCCCGGCTGCAGCCCCATGTACCTGCTGCTCGTACCAAGTGGATCGGCTTCGAACTGGGACGGCTATTGTGAGCTCGCGGATGGCCGCATTGGCAGCGCGACGATCGAAGCGGTGACCGGCAAGATCGAGTCCTCACCACAATTGCTCGGGAGCCCGTGGCCACAACCGCAGCCGTCGGTCTCATTGCCAAACAGCTTGGACCTTGGCTGCATAGCGCACGCCTTCAACATGTCGGCCACGCTCACGCCTCCCGGCTCGCCAACGTATGCGGAAGCTGCCGAGCTCTTTCGTTCGATGAAGGTGCCGCCTGCATTCGGGCCGCCGAATACGCAGAACCGAATCGGACCGCTGACGGAAGCGCAGCACATTCAGGTGACAGACGTGCAACCTGTCGTCATACGAGCGCCTTCCATGGAGCTGCGTGGCGGCCAATACGTCGTGACGGGCCCTTCGAGAGAGCAATCGGTCCTCACCGAGCAACAGAAGTGCATGCTCGGTAAAGAAGGTTGGCTGCTGGAATTCGAATACCAAATGCCGGCCGGAATCAGCCCCAACCAGACCAGATTCCGTGCCTTCGTGAGACGCGAATGGCTGAAGCAGAAGAACCTTGAGGTCACCGACTACTACAGCAAGCCGACGGACAGCTTGGTTGCGGAGTCGGCTGACCGTCTGCTCGCCAGACTCGCGGCAAACATCAGCGTGAGTGAGGCAGTAACGCGCCTCCCCGAGGAGTTCCAGCAACTCTACGAGGAAGCCCAGGGCAAAGTTGGCACGCTCACCGAGGTCCTCGGCGGGCAATGCGTTGTTGCCGGCTATTGCCCGGCGAAGTTTGTGTGCGTCGGCTGCGCCGGTAACGTGCCCGACCCAGCAAGACGCGCGAGCGTGGAGCAGAAGATGAGCTGGGCGTTGGAGCAAGCCGACGTAACCACTAGGGAAGGGCTGCCGCTTGAGGCTGAGCGCATGAGGCAGCTGGCTCGAGATTGCGCCGTCATGCTTCGCGAGATGGACCAGATTGACGCCTACAGGAGGGATGAGCAGCGTGCAGCCTTTGTCAGCATCGACTCGATCCACTGAACCGCCCCGCCTGGCTGCGGGAGCAGGTCTATGGGCCACGCAGGCAGCGCACCATGGAACTGGTCAAGTCCCAACTTGCCAAGGATTTTGGCCAGGTGGCCTTTGGCAGTGTGCTCCGTTATGCACAACTCCCGGGCGATCTCGCCGTTGGTGCGGCCTACAGCCACCAGCTGCAGCACCTCCAGCTCCCGCGCAGTGAGGTTCGGATGGGGTAACAGGCCATCATGCCGCGACCCCATGCCACGCCCCTTAAACCCGTGAGCTGGAGACGTGGCGACCACAACACCCTCGCCGCCATGGATCTGCTCGATGGCACGCTCGAGATCGCGCAGCTCGCAACCCTTGTCGAGGTAACCCCGGGCACCGGCTTCCAGGATCTGGCTCACTCCGCCTGCTCGCGTTACCGTGAGCGCCAGTACGGCACAGCCGGTCTCTGATAGCTCGCTTACCAGATCCAGCTCAGGAGCTGTAATCGAGGCGTCGAGATCGACCACGACGATATCCGGGTTTAACACTCGGGCTCGCGTCAAGGCCACAGCGAGATCGGGCACCTCCGCTATCACCTGGAAGCGCCGCCGCCGATCGAGTGCCGCGGCCAGACACTGCCGAAACATCACATTTCGGCCCGCGATGA